>CAMLOB010000072.1 GCA_946481475.1 uncultured Chlorobiota bacterium
ACTGAACAATTGAACTATTCAACCCCAACGGACAGAAAAGAAGAACTCCGACCCCGAAACCATTGAACAATTCAACTACTGAACAATTCAACCACACACGATAATTTCTGTGCCATGAAAGAACATCAGCAGATTATTGACGGACTTGAGCGACTGAAGCGGGACGAGATCCATGCGGGAGAATATTACCTGTCGGCGGCGCGAGAGGCCGAGCATCGGGGAGAGGAGGGCCGGCAGAAGACCTATCTGACGATCCGGAAAGTTCACGGCGAGCTTGCGCTGATGTTCGATCATCGTCGTGAGACTCTGGAGAAAGAGGACGGAGAGGGCATTCTCGGGGATGCCATCCACGCCTTCGTCGACGCGATGCGTGCGCTGGTCAACATGTCGGTCCTCTTTATCGAGTCGGAAACGCCGATGACGCCGAAGAGCCTGATCGAGATCGAACGGGAACTGGAAGGGCGCTACCGTGAGCTTCTGGCCGTGGCCGATCCGGCAACTGCCGAACTTCTGCAACGGGCCGTCGCAGCGAACGAGAGGAATATCAGACAGGTACAGAGCTTTGTCGAAGCCGGTGTCTGAGAGGGGACAAAAGAAGAAGATGAACCTGGATGCCGGTTTCTGGAAGTCGAAGTGGGAAGAGAATGCCATCCGTTTTCATCAGTTGCGGATCAATCCCCGCCTGAAACGTCATATCGGATTGCTCCGGCTGGATCGTGATGACGGGATCTTTGTCCCCCTCTGCGGCAAGACCCACGACATGCGGTGGCTGACGTTGTCGGCCGGACGGGTGATCGGGGTCGAGCTCAGTCCGATTGCCGTCCGCGATTTTTTCGAGGAGGGGGGAATCCGTCCGTCGGTGACGCAGGAACCTCCGTTCGAACGGTGGACCGGAGGCGGGGTGGATGTGCTGCTGGGAGATTTCTTCGATCTGCGACCGGAACATCTCGGCGATACCGGACGGTTCTACGACCGGGCTGCTCTGATCGCTCTGCCGCCGGAGCTGCGGCGCGGCTATGCCGAACATCTGAAGGGAGTTCTCTCAGGAGAAGTTCTTGGACTCCTGCTGTCGATCGAGTACGATCAGCGGGAGATGGAGGGGCCTCCTTTTTCGGTCGATGAGGAGGAGGTGCGAAGTCTGTTCGAGCCGGACTGGACGGTCGAGAAACTGCTTGCAGAGGATGTGCTGGAGAGTTCGCCCATGGGGGATCGGTTGTCCCGGCTTGTGGAAACGGTCTATCTGGTTGGAGATCGGTTGAGTGGTTGAGTAGTGCAGTGGTTGGATGGTTGCTTGGTGTGCAGGGGGAGAAGTCGGGAAGCTATGCCGGATGGTGACGATCATGACGTATCTTGAATTCCATCTTATCTTCAACCTGCCGCTGTCCCTGTTGCTGCTGTTTCTGGTCAGGAACCGGATCACCGCCGGACACTGGAAGTGGATCGGTCTGGTCTGCCTGATCGTCCTTGCCTTTACTTTCCCGTGGGACAGTTGGGCGGTCGGCAGGGGAATCTGGGGATTCGGGGAGGGACGGGTTCTCTTCCGGATCGGGAATCTTCCCTTCGAGGAGGTCCTCTTCTTTCTGCTGGAAACCCTGGTCGTCTCCTTGCTTGTCATTCTCTTCCTGCCAAAGAAACGGGAGAGGGGGGGCTGATGGAACCGACCGCTTATCTTACGCACATTCTCTTCTGGATGGTTCCTGTGCTGCTGCTGCAGTGGGGTTTTGCCTGGCGGGTCTTCCTGAAAAATCGGAGAGCGGTCTTCCTTCCGCCCCTGCTGGCCGGGACCTATTACTCGCTGAGCGATCTGGTGGCGGTCGATCAGGGGATCTGGTTTTTCGACGGGAAACAAATCCTTGGAGTGACGATAGGGGGAGTTCCGGTGGAGGAAATTCTGTTCTTCTTCATCACCTCGCTGCTCGTCTCGCAGAGCATCGTTATGTTTCTGCCGAGGAAATACCGTTCTTCCTGAGGAAAAACAACGATTCCGACGTTGTAAACGATTGCGACGAGTCCGATCCGGATTTGTTCAGGACCCATCTTCAAGCGTATCTTTGCCGGTCTCTGTGTAATGGTAGAGATAAGAATCGTCTAAAATGCATGCAGGTATCATGACACCGAATAAAATTACGGTCTCAGCCTCGGCCTCCGGCGTCGACACGAAATGGTGGATTATCGACGCTGCCGGAATGAAGGTCGGACGGCTTGCCACGCAGGTCGCCACGCTTCTTCGCGGAAAGCACAAGCCGAGCTTTACGCCCCACACCGAGTGTGGCGACGGGGTAATCGTCATCAACGCCGACAAGGTGGAGCTCGCTCCCAAGCGGGCGACGCAGAAAGTCTACCACTGGTACACCGGGTATCCGGGGGGAGGCCGGACGGAGACGTTTCAGGAGGCGATGGCGCGGCATCCGGAGCGGGTGATCGAGCGTGCGGTCTGGGGAATGCTCCCGAAGAACCGTCTCGGCCGCCGTCTCCAGAAAAACCTGCGGGTCTATGTCGGGGAGAACCATCCCCACACGGCGCAGCAGCCGGAAACCCTGGAACTGAAGAAGTAATCTCACAGAAGAAGCATAGTCACGCATCGTATTTATGCAGAACACAATCAAAGTAGGACGCCGCAAGAACGCTGTCGCCCGCGTCTTCCTGACGCCGGGAAACGGTCAGGTCACGGTGAACAAGCGGAGCTTCGAACAGTACTTCCCCGAGGAAGTCGATCGGAAGATCGCCACCAGTCCGCTTGAGTCGGTCGAAATGCTCGGCAAGTTCGATATCCACGCCAACGTGCGGGGAGGGGGACGTTCCGGTCAGGTCGGAGCGATCCGTCACGCAATCGCACGGGCGCTGGTCGAGATCGACGAGGAGCTGAAGCCGGCCCTCCGCAAGGACGGCCACATGACCCGCGACTCGCGTATGGTGGAACGGAAGAAGTACGGTCAGAAAAAGGCCCGCAAGCGCTTCCAGTTCTCCAAGCGTTAATCTCGCATCCGAGAGGCGAATTTGACGAACGGTCCGGGTCGGCTTCAATGGGCGATCCGGCTGTTCTGTTTTCAGCGTCTCTGAAGGTAAAGGAATCGTAACACACTCCCTGTTTCCAATGGAGATTTCCGAAGGGAATGGGGGGACTAATAGACACATATCTCCCGACCGGCCGTGTGTGTTCGCTGCGGCGAATGTGCGGTACCGGGAAGACGGAGATAGAGGAACCAACACAACCAACTTACTCTGGAGGAAGGACAATGGCTGTCCGGATTGAAGATCTCTTGAATGCCGGTGCCCACTTCGGGCATCTCTCCCGCCGATGGAACCCGCAGATGCGGAAGTACATCTTCATGAAGCGGAACGGAATCCACATCATCGATCTGCAGAAGACGCAGCGACTGCTGGAAGATGCAAAGAACGCTGCCGAGCGGATCGCCGCCGAAGGGAAGCGGATTCTGTACGTCGGGACAAAAAAGCAGGCCCGCGAGGCGGTGCGGGACGAGGCGCTGCGGGCCGGAACGAACTACGTGACCGAGCGCTGGCTGGGTGGAATGCTGACGAACTTCTCGACGATCCGCAAGTCGCTGAAGCGGCTCGATCAGATCGAGAAGATGGAGTCGGACGGCACGGCCGAAAACCTGACGAAGAAGGAACGCCTGATGCTCTCCCGCGAGAAGGATCGTCTGCTGCGGGTTCTCGGAGGTATCGTCGACATGAACCGACTTCCCGGCGCCCTCTTCGTGGTCGATATCCGCAAGGAGCGTCTGGCGGTCAAGGAGGCGAAGACGCTCGGTATCCCGGTCTTTGCCATCGTCGACACGAACGTCGACCCGTCGCCGATCGACTTCCCGATCCCGGCAAACGACGATTCGCTGAAGACGATTGCGCTGATTACCAAGGAGATCACCGACGCGGTGATCATGGGGAAAGAGGCCAGCAAGCAACACGAGGCCGACATGGCAGCCGCCGAGGAGTCGAAGAAGGATCAGGCCGAAGATGTCGATGCCGAATCGATCAAGACCCGTCGCCGGACCCGTTCGCGTCGCAAAGGGGAAGAGGGAGGAGAGAACGAAGGGGGAGAAGCCGGTGGAGAGACGGCCGAAGCGCCGACGACCGAAGAGGCAAAGGAGACCGCAGGAGAGTCCTGATCGGGGATCCGTCCGAACAACTATTGAACTATTAGTATCACTTAACGAGAATAGAAGCTGAGTACTATGGCAATTTCTCTTGAAGACATCAAGAATCTGCGTGAGCGGACAGGGGCCGGAATGGCTGACTGCAAGAAGGCTCTGGAAGAGGCCGGTGGTGATATGGACGGGGCGATCGAGATTCTTCGCAAGAAGGGGGCCGCAACCGCCGCAAAGCGGGCCGACAAGGCGGCCGACGAGGGTATGATCGCCACGGCGGTCAGCGCCGACCACACGGCCGGAGTGGTTGTGGAGATCAACTGCGAGACCGATTTCGTGGCCCGCAACGAGGAGTTCGGCACCTTTGCCGAGAAGATCGCAAACGTTGTGCTGGAGAAAAACCCGGCGAGCGAAGCCGAGTTGCTGGGGACCGATATGGGAGGAATGACCGTGGAGGCCGGACTGAACGAGCTTCTGGCGAAGTTCTCCGAGCGGATCGGCATCCGTCGCTTCGAGCGGATCCGGACCGATGACGGCTTTATCTCCGCCTATGTTCACGGCGGAGCCCGTCTGGCCGTTCTGGTGGAACTGGCCGGTATCGGCGAGGACACCGAGAAGGCAGATCGGATTGCGCGGGATATCGCCATGCAGGTGGCGGCAATGAACCCGGCTCACGTCAGCCGTGATGAGTTCACCGCCGAGACGATCGAGAAGGAGAAGGAGATCTACCGCGAGCAGCTTGCCGCCGAGAACAAGCCGGCCGAGATCGTCGAGAAGATCGTGAACGGTCGCCTGGAGAAGTTCTTCGAGGAGAGCACGCTCCTTGAGCAGTCCTTCGTGAAGGACTCCTCGAAAAGCGTTGCCGACGTTCTGAAGGAATGCAACGAGGGGGCTACGGTCCGCCGTTTCCTTCGCTTCAACCTCGGCGAATCGCTTGAGGAGGTTCCCTCCGATGAAAGCGAGGCCTGAAAAAGAGGGTCAATTCCGCAATGTCAACGGGAAAAACGCCGCTGTACGAATACGTACAGCGGCGTTTTTCGTGTGAGAAGCCCGATTCTTCCACTCATTTCTTTTTCGTATTTTCGCCTGATTTCAAACGAAATTCTCCATAGTTACCGATCATGTCTGCAATAACCGGGTTCAAACGCATTCTGCTCAAACTCAGCGGTGAGGCTTTGATGGGGGGGGCCGAGTACGGCATCGACGCTGCTATGCTCGACCGTTTTGCCGCCGAAGTCGCAAGCATTTACGAACTGGGTGTGGAGGTCGGCATTGTTATCGGCGGGGGGAACATTTATCGGGGGGTGCAGGCGGTTGCCGAGGGGACCGACAAGGTGACCGGCGATTACATGGGGATGCTGGCGACGGTGATCAATTCCCTTGCCTTCCAGAGCGCGCTCGAACGGCAGGGAATCACCACCCGGATGCAGACGGCGATCAAGATGGAACAGATTGCCGAGCCTTTCATCCGTCGCAGGGCGATGCGCCACCTGGAGAAGGGGCGCTACGTCATTTTCGGAGCCGGCACGGGAAATCCCTACTTCACCACCGACACTGCCGCCGCGTTGCGGGCCATTGAGATCAGCGCCGACGCACTGGTGATGGCCAAGAACGGAGTTGACGGCATCTATGATGCCGATCCTCGTATCGAGCCGGAGGCCAAACGTTTCTCTGCGGTCTCCTACGCCGAGGTCCATCGCAGGAACCTGCGCGTCATGGACCTGACGGCGATCACCCTCTGCCAGGAAAACCGTCTGCCGATCCACGTCTTCGATATGAACGTTCCGGGAAACCTGAAGCGGCTGATTCAGGGAGAGGGCATCGGCACGGTGGTCAACGCCGACGGCGTTGTGCCGGAGGCCGTGTCGGCAGTGCAAATGAAGTTCTAGTTCCGAACATCTTTCTTACGTGAACCAACGCATATATTCAAGGTATGGAAGTAAAGAAAATTCTGCAGGAGGCTGAAGAGGGGATGAAGCGTGCCGTTGAGCATGCCCACGTCGAACTGTCGAAAATCCGGACCGGACGGGCTTCGGTTTCGATGCTCGACTCGGTCTCGGTCGACTATTACGGCTCGATGACTCCGCTTTCGCAGGTGGCCAACGTCTCGACGCCGGACGCGACGGTAATCATCGTGCAGCCGTGGGAGAAGACGATGGTGGCGCCGATCGAGAAGGCGATTCTGGCCGCGAATCTGGGACTGACGCCGAACAATGACGGACAGGTGATCCGTCTGGCGATCCCGCCGCTGACCGGGGAGCGACGCAAGGAGATCGCCAAACATGCAAGACAGATCGCCGAGGAGTCGAAGGTCGGCGTTCGGGGCGTCCGCCGCGATGCGATGGAGCAGTTGAAGAGGGCTGAAAAGGAGGAGCACCTGAGCGAGGATCTCCGGCGGGACGGAGAGTCCGACGTGCAGTCGCTGACCGACAAGTATATCGCCGAAATCGACAGGGTTTACGAGGCGAAAGAGAAGGATATTATGACGGTGTAAACGTTCGATCCCCCGGTTTCAGCCGGGGGAGTCGTTTCATGTTTATCCGGAGAGGGAATTCCTATTTACGTGCATCTTGAGATCCTTATGAATCTGATTTTTTTTGGGGCGCCGGGGGTCGGCAAGGGGACACAGGCCGCAAAGCTTGCCGAACGTCTCGGCATTCCCCATATCTCGACCGGGGCGATCTTCCGTGCCGCACTTGAGCAGGGGAAAGAACTCGGTCTGAAGGCAAAGGAGTATATGGACCGCGGGGCGTTGGTCCCGGACGCATTGACGACCGCCATCGTCGTCGAGGCCCTGCAGGAGCCGGGGAATGCCGACGGATTTATTCTCGACGGCTATCCCCGCAACCTGTCGCAGGCCGAAGATCTGGAGCGGGCGCTGACCGAACGGGGGAAGGGGATCGATCTGGTTCTCTACCTGACCGCGCCGCAGGAGGAGATCGTGCAGCGAATGCTGGCCCGTGGGCGGAACGACGATACCGAGGAGGTCATCAATCACCGCCTGGAAGTCTACCGTGGAGAGACCGCACCGGTGCTGACGTTCTATCAGGAGCGGGGACTGGTCACCGAGGTCTACGGCGTCGGGGAGATCGACGAAGTTCACGATCGCGTATTCGAGGCTGCGAAGGTCGCCGCAGAATCGTAACTTCTCCCCGTGCAACTCTCGATTATCATCGTCAACTACAACGTGCGCGATCTGCTGTTGAATGCAATTGCCTCGTTGCGTCGCGCCCTGGTCGGTATCGAAGGGGAGATTATCGTCGTCGACAATGCGTCGAGTGACGGGGCGGTCGAGTTGCTGCAGCGGGAATATCCCGATGTGCTGACGTTGCCGCAGGACCGGAATCTCGGGTTCGGGCGTGCCCACAATATCGGGATCGGTCATGCTCGGGGGGAGTTCATCCTGATTATCAATCCCGACACCGTGGTGCAGGAGGATACGCTCCGGGAGATGCTCCGCTTCATGGAGGAGCATCCGAAGGCCGGAGCGGTCGGGTGCAAGATCCTCCATCCGGACGGAACGCTCGACCCGGCGGCGAAGCGCGGGTTCCCTTCCCCGTGGTCTTCCTTCAGTCGCGTCTTCGGACTCAGCCGTCTCTTTCCCCGGTCACGCTTCTTCGGCGGCTACAATCTGACCTGGATCGACGATGAGGCGACCTCGCAGGTGGAGAGCCTTTCCGGCAGCTTCATGTTCTTCCGCGCATCGGTTCTGCGCGAACTCGGCGGGTTCGATACCGATTTCTTCATGTACGGCGAGGACCTTGATCTCTGCTGGCGGACCAGGCAGATCGGGTGGGAGGTCTGGTACCATCCGGCGACCTCGATCGTTCACATCAAGGGGGAGAGCACGCGGAGAAGTTCGCTCGACTCGATTGCGATGTTCTACGACGCGATGGCGATCTTCGCCCGCAAACATTTCCGCAGTCCGTTTCTCCTGTTTCTCGTCCGTCTCGGCATCGTCCTGCGCCGGGCTCTGGCCCGTGCCGAACGACTCTTTCCGGCAATCGGCTTTGCCCTGATCGACCTTGTCGCAGTCCTGATCGGACTGATCCTCTCTTCCCTCTATGTGATCGGTGCGCTCCATTTTCCGGATTATGCCGTCCCCTGGGTCTACATCGCCCCACCGATAATTTTTATTCTTGCCATCGCAGGCTCCGGAGGCTACGGCGTCGATTCGCGTCGTCTGACGCGGACTCTGCTCGGCTACCTCGTCGGCTTCTTCATTCTCAGCACTCTTACCTACTTCTTTGAGGGATATCGTTTCAGCCGTGGAATCGTCCTGGCAACCACCGGTATCGGTGCGGTGATCGGACTGACCGCACGGTTCCTGATCATCCTCTATCGCCGGACGTTCGGCAAGGAGAGTGCCCGGCGGGTAGCGGTTATCAGTGGCAACGTTCCGGGCCTCGGTGTGCGGGAACGGTTGCGCGAGACTCTTCTGGGCCGTCCGGTCAGTCTCGTCGGCGTTATCGCCCCCACGTTCAGTCGACTCGACGACTTGCAGGGGAGAGGGATCGGCTCAATCGAGAACATTGCCCGGATTGTGCGCGAGTACCGGCTGACCGATGTCTTCGTTTTCGATTCGGAGATCGGATACGGTGAGGTGATCAACGCGATGAGACTCTGTGCCGGAGAATCGGTCCGGTTCCACCTGATGCGGGATACGCGGGACGGACTCGGAGGCGAGATCCTGGCAACCGGGAATGTCCGCTACAACTATGCTCCGGAGCCATACCGACAGAAGGTTCCGCTGACCAAGAGGCTGCTGGACCGGTTTCTGGCTCTTGTCTGCCTGTTGCTGCTGCCGGCAATCCGTCTGTTCGGCAACCGGGAACGGGTGAAGGGGAAATCGTTGTTTCAGGCATTGATCGGACGGCGTCCTCTGGTCCGCGGGGCCGCCTCCGTCGCCGGCGAACCCGTTCCGGTCTTCTCCGCCGCCGCCGTCTACTCCGATCAGGTCCGCGATGAGAAGAGCCTGATCGAAATTGAAAAGTATTATGAAGCAAACCGTTCGTTTTTGCTTGATTGCGAGATCATCATAACTTCCCTGCGATCTCCATCGAACGCCGGGGGAATGGAAGAACATGTTCCCCGACAGGTGATTCAGTGAGACCACAGAAGCAAACAGAGAATAATGGCCAAATACGTACTCGATTTTGAAAAGCCGGTCATCGAGCTTGAGGAGAAGATCGCCGAAATGCGGTCGATGTCCGACCAACTGGACATCAGCGACGAGATCGCCGTTCTCGAAGAGAAGGTGGAGCGGCTGCGGACGAATATCTACGAACAGTTGACCCGGTGGCAACGCGTGCAGCTTGCGCGCCATCCGGAGCGACCGTTGACGCTCGATTATATCGACCTGATCTGCGACGATTTTATCGAACTTCACGGCGACAGATCGTTCCGGGACGACCCGGCGATCGTCGGCGGACTTGCCCGGATCGGCGGTATGGAAATGGTGCTGATCGGCCACCAGAAGGGACACGACACGAAGGAAAACCTGAAGCGGAACTTCGGTATGCCGAACCCGGAGGGATACCGCAAGGCGTTGCGACTGATGAAGCTGGCCGAGAAGTTCGGTCTGCCGGTCGTCACGCTGATCGACACGCAGGGGGCCTATCCCGGTATCGAAGCCGAGGAGCGGGGACAGGGGGAGGCGATTGCACGGAATCTGGTGGAGATGGCCCGACTGCAGACGCCGATCATCAATATCGTGATCGGCGAGGGGGCCTCCGGCGGTGCGCTCGGCATCGGTATGGGCGATCGACTCTTCATGATGGAGAACACCTGGTATTCGGTGATCGCTCCGGAGTCGTGTTCGAGCATCCTCTGGAGAAGCTGGGACTACAAGGAGCAGGCGGCCGAGGCGCTTCGCCTGACTGCGCGGGACAATCTGGAACTGGGGATTGCCGACGGGATCATCGAGGAGCCGGTCGGCGGTGCGCATCGGGACCGCCAGGCGGCCGCCCGGAGCGTGAAGGAACAGATTCTGAAGTCGCTGAAGGAATTGCGCAAGGCACCGATGAAAAAATTGCTGGAGAATCGGTCCGAACGGTACCGCAAGATCGGCGTGTGGACAACTGGATAACATGAAAACGGGAGTTGCATGAATCGGATACTACAGGCGATATATGATGTGTTGATCACTCCGATCTTCGGAGAGGTGGACCCGGTGGCCGAACTCTACATACGGGCCGGACTGATGCTGTTGATCGCCCTGCTGATCGGTCTTCTGATTCGTCAGGTCGTTTTTGTGAAAGTGAAGAAGCTGGCCGAGAGGACCGTCAACTTCTACGACGATATCATTCTGGAAACGCTCCGGCGGAAGACGGTTCTCTGGGTGGTACTGATCGCCGCGATCATGACGATTCCGACGCTCCCCTGGGAGCCGGTCTACCGGAATGTGGCAGAGCAGATCGCCATGGCACTCCTTATCATTTCGATGACGATGGCGGTAGTGGGGGGGATCTCCGAGGCGATCAGGCAGTATACCGTAGCTTCCGGCGCCGGTGTCGGAGGGACGACGTTGATCCGGTATGTGATCTCCTTCGTTTTCTATGCCATCGGTCTTGCCGTGGTTCTCTCCCTTTTCAATGTCTCTCTGCTTCCGGCAATCACCGCTCTCGGCGTCGGCGGTCTGGCCGTGGCTCTTGCCTTTCAGGACACGCTGGCAAACCTTTTCGCCGGTATCTACATGACCATTTCAAAGGATCTGCACATGGGAGACTACGTGCAGCTCTCAAGCGGGGAGGAGGGCTTTGTCCAGGATGTGAGCTGGCGGACAACCACGCTCCGGACGCTGGCGAACAACCTGGTGATCATTCCGAACAAGAAGCTCTCCGAAAGCATTCTCACCAACTACAGTCTGCCGGAAGCCAGGCTTTCGGTGGAGCTGTCGGTCGGCATCAGCTACGATACCGATCCGGCCTGGGTGGAGGAGATTCTGATCGATATCGTCAGGAAAGCCTACGGCGAAGTCGAGGGGGTGATCGACGAGGATCCGGCAATCCGTTTCTTTGCCTTTGCCGATTCCTCGCTGACGATGAGGGTCTTTGTCCAGGTCGATAACGTCGAACATCGTTTTACGGCCCGCCACGAGTTGATGAAACGGGTCTACAAGCGATTCAAGGAAGAAGGAATCACTATTCCCTTCCCGATCCGGACGCTGCAGTTCAGCCCGACCAACGGAACCGAAGCGCTTGTCGGAAACATCAACATTGTGGAGCGGGAAAAGAAAAAGAAGAAAAAAGAGGAGTGAGTGGGGGCTATGAGCAGTGAGCCTTGAGCAGGGAGCTATGAGCCTTGGGGGGGCGTTTTTCCGGATGATAGTCGGGAAGCCCGGTGTTACACGCAAAGAGCGAAGACGCAAAGAACACAAACCCACAGCTCACAGCTCAATGCTCACAGCTCAATGCTCACAGCTCAATGCTCACAGCTCAATGCTCACAGCTCAA
>CAMLOB010000073.1 GCA_946481475.1 uncultured Chlorobiota bacterium
GACGGATTCGGATAGAGGTAGTAGTCCCCGGTCGGCTCTTCTTCCTCAACGCCCGATGCGTTGTTCGGAGTAAAACGGTAGATGGTCCCGTTTGCAGGACATCCCTGCGCCGGTTCAAAACCCTGCTTCGTCAGATCGTAGCGGGGTTCGGCGACGTCGCCGACGATCCAGTTCTTCTCCAGAATCCGGAAGACCGGAAGCTGGACAAACTGGAAGATGCCGATATACGGTCCCCCGCCGATCAATTGTCCGGGGACGTAGGTCACCCTGTTCTCGCCGTAGCGCAATTCCACAACCCGCGACTGCTGATACATCCATATCTGGAAATTGACGTAGTCGCCGGCGACTTCCGGGCTGTCGATCACTGCCAGGCGTTTCCACTCGATCTTCAGAACGGTCTCTTCTCCGGATCGATCGATCAGATAGGAGATGCGGGATCCTTCGTCATGGATGTCCAGCACGGAAAGGAATCCGTCAATCACTACGGAATTGCGTGCATTATCAAAGGAGAGGAAGCCCCGTCCGGAGACGCCGAGCGGTGTCCGGCTATCGAAACGGTACTCTTCGTCGTAGAACGTGAAGGTCTCTCCTCCCAGGTCGAGTTCGAAGACGGTATCGGCCAGCGGCGTTCCCGGGCTGTGGCGGAGTTCCGTTCCCCCGGCCAGATCGGCATAGGCCCCCTGGTCCATCGAGAATGTATAGGAAGGCTGTGCTTTCCCTTCTCCGGCACCTCCAAGAAAAAGGCAAAGCAGAAATGTCGGCAGGAAGAAGTGCCGGGCAATCGTTTCCTTATCGTTCATAGTAAGTCTGTTGAAGTTGCGATGGACGATGTTCTGTCTGTCCCGTCAAGGTAGATCGCTTTATCTTCAACGACTTATCGGATCTTGCAGATTTTCTCCCTGTCAGCCTTTCCGGCGAGTTTGTCGGTAGGCTCGAGGAGAGAGGCCGCGATACCGGCGAAACAGGAGACTGAACGAGGCCGGACTTTCAAACCCCACGTCGTAGCAGATGCCGGTGATCGACTCGTTTGTACCGGCAAGAAGTTCGCAGGCCTTCTCGATTCTCCTTCTGGTCATGTACTGGTGGGGCGTTTCCCTGTAGACCTGTTTGAAGAGCCGGAGAAGATAGTGGGGAGAGAGACAGGCCGTTTCGGCTATGTCTGCGAGATGCAGCGGGGCTGCAAGATTGTCCTCGATGAACTCCCGTCCCCGCTCAACCCTTCTGTACAGTTCCACTCGCGTCCCTTTCCGAACCACACCGAGTCGGCCGACCTTTGCCACCACTTCTTTGTGTGTGACGAGAAGTTCCTGCAGCAGCAGGTGAAATGTTTCATGCACTTCCTCTTTTGTCGGTCGGTTGGCCGATGGCATGCTCAACTTCTTGCGGAACCGGTTGATGTGGATATGCAGTTGAGAATCGGAATCATGGAGCACATCGAGGAAGTGGAGAGGCTGGCCGTTTCCGTCGGAGGGGAGATCAAGGAGATGGTCGGCCGGAGATATCCGGGTGCGCAGTCCTTCATCGACAAAGCGGGGGTGAAAGAAGAGACAGAAGGATTCCACGTCGTGCGGCGTCTCGGTCCGGCTGGAGTAGTACTCTCCGCAATTGAGAATCAGAAGGCGGTTGTCGGTTACTCTGTAGTTGCGGTTTCCTGCCAGGTATACTTCCTCTCCCCCGTAGGCACACTTGATTGAAAGCGTCCCCTGGGTCTTCTGGTCGGGAACGCTTTGGCCGACTGTGCGGGCAGCGATATTCGACCATTCCATTTGGGAACAAATCAGCTTGTCAAGGCCTCCGATGGAGTAGGGGGTGGAGGCGGAATCGAAAAGGATCATCGGGATATCTCCGTTTTATGATATGGACGGTCGGAGAATACCAGTGGTTCCCTGTCATGCAGGGAGAGCTGAACTTCCCATTCTTGTGCGATGCCTCGAACGTTGATGCCCGGTCGGTAGCCGGCAATGGAAGGGGCTGCAGGGTATCGGGAGGGTGAAATACAGAGGGACCGGACTCAACGAAACTCTCTGGGAATGTTGACCAGTTGTTCGGTCGGGTCCCAGTCATCCGGTTCAATTGCGGGCCATACCCATCTTCCCCCGGCATCCAGCCAGATTTTCCGCAGGCGACGAATATCTTCGAGCGTGACATCCTGAACGCCCCACTGCACTCCACAGCATGGACAATCCTCATCAATGATGGCGTCGCCGAAATCATTCCAGATGGGAATGTCGTTAATGTAGCCGCAAACGCGACAGATGTCGTGCCGATGCATGGGTCGTTGGACAAGTGGATACTGGACAAACCGGAATCACGCCTTATAGACACGGGAAGCGGTTTGAATTCTCAGTACACAAACGCCGATTCACAGATTGGCACATATTAGGTCTAGAATGGACAAGAGTGCGGTAATCTTTTCCGAATTCCCGTCCTTTCAGTCTTGAAAGAAGGGGAGGAGCGGAAGTCTTCCTCCGCTCCTCTCTTGTGCCGGACTAGATTCTTCCCCCTTTTCTATTGAAGAATAACCACCGGCTCGGCGATGCGATGGATTCCCGCTTCAAGGACCAGGAGATAATTTCCCGCTTCCAACCGTTCCACATCGAGATCGATTTCGGTTGTTCCCTTTGTCCCTGCCCCTTCGAACAAGAGTCTGACGGTACGTCCCAGGTTATCGTAGAGCGTCAGACGGAGAGGACCGATCTCCGCAAGCGATATCGTCACACGTCCGGCAGTACGTACCGGGTTCGGAAAGACGTGAAGTTTCATCTCTCCGCTCGTCTCTCCGCCCTCGGAAACACCTGATGTCTCCCCTCTCTCTCTCGGCGCATACCAGAAACCCTGACCAATAGTCATATCTCCTGAGCGGACAATTCCTGCAAGGGGTTGGCCGAATGTGGCGACAACGTTCAGATTCCCTCCGCTCATACCGGTTCCTCCTCCCCCCATAACGTTTTGCTCCAATCGTTGCCCGTAAAGGGGGCAGAGTGGGGCAAGCAGCAGGAGCAATCCTGCCATGGTCCTTATTTTTTTTCCTGTCCGTTTCATGGTCGTTTCTCCCTGAATCATTGAGTTTGTGATTGATGAATCTCATTTCGTCGTGCCGGGAAAGGTATGCCGCAGCCGGTGCAGTAGTTGGCATCCGGGTGGAGAGTAAGAGCTCCGCAGGCTTTACAGTCTCGTCCCAGTGCGTTACCGCAACAGGGACAGAATCGGTCGTTTCGGTAACCCCGGGTATCACATCGACCGCAGCGCCGGTCATCCGATGTTCCCGATTCCGTCGTGCGATTCGTTGAAAGCGGATCTGTTCCGTTCATATTCCTGGTGCGTTGATTGGCGACCCGTAAGTTTTCGATCAAGATAGAGGCGGATGGTCAAGAATTCCGGGTGGAGCGGTTAAAGAGGAAGAAAGATTTATCTTTCCCCTCAATCCAATCGAAGCGAATCGGACATCGGGTCCGGGAGACGTATAGGGGCCTATGCGGAACGAACTTGTTGACTTCCTGAATCACGGCTTGCTCCCTCTTGTTGCACGCCGCCGTGTGATCGAGCGGTTCGTCGGCATTCTGGATGAACTGCCGGAGCGGGGAAGACTTCACTCGGTGCTGGTAATCGGTGAGGCGGGGTCAGGGAAAAGCCGACTTGTCGATCACCTCCGCTCGACCTTCAGGCAGAAAGGGGGGATGCCCCTTCACCTGAAGTTCTATGCCGGTATGCCGGTCTCCCTGGCGATCCTTCTTCGCGAGGCCCTTTCCGGTACGACATCTCTCTCTCTTCCATCATTCTCCTCCGAACCTTCACTAGGCGAAGTGGTAAACGGAGTTCGCCGTATTGCGCGATTGCGACCGACGATCCTGATCCTTGAAGATGCCCATCTGCTCGAAGCCCCGGCACTTGCCGAGGCCCGGATGATGATGGATATGCTGGTCGATGAGGGTGTTTTCCTGATATGTCTCGGTCGTTCCGGCTCCGTCGGACTTGAACCGTTGCTGGCGGCAACGTTAATTGAGACGATCGAGTTGCACCCCTTTACCCGTGATGATCTTTCCGATCTCTGGCAAGCCCTCTTCGGCGAACGTCCCGAGCCTCGGACGGTGGAGTCGTTGTGGACAGCAACCGGGGGCAATCCGCTGGCCGTTCGTTCGGCGCTGCGGAGCGGGGTGGACGCCGGTGCAATCCGGACCGATGCTATCGAGGGGACAGGTGAGATCACGATTACCGATCACGCTCTGCTTACTTCCTCCTTTCATAAAGGCACCCGTTTTCTGACCGAAGGAATGGTGTTGGGGCTTGTTCTCGATGAACAACAGGGGGCTCTCCGTCTTGCGATGCTGGGGGAGGTCTTCTCTCCGGAAGCCGCCTCTCTCCTTATTGATGATGCTGAAGGGATGGTGCGCCGGTTGACGTTCAAAGGAATTCTTGCGCAGGCCGTTACCCCTCCCCGGCGAATCGGGGGGAGTGGAAGCGGGAATCTCCCGCTGGCGTTTACCCACACCTTGCTCCATCGGCACCTTCTGGAACAATCCGATCCCGATCCCCTCCACCTGCTTCAGCTTCTGAGTCTGGATCTCCCTCTCTATTCATTTCTTCCACTGGAGTTGATCGGCACCCATATCGAACGGCTTGTGGAGGCGGACGGGGTATTGATGCGGGAGGCGATTGATCGCTTGTTGGAGAGGGCAGCGGATATCTTCACAAGTGTCGATCACGGACGGGCGCAGGAGGTACTGGAACTGGCAAAAGCGTTGTGGGAAAAAGTTGAAGGAAAGATCGATGCCGGCGATTGGCTTCTGCTTCGTGTCAGACTTTGCGCCATTGCCGCCCGGCTCGGAATCAAGGAAATCTATACCGAGCGATTCAACGAGCTTCTTGATGAACTTGATTCCGCCCTTGCCGGAACCGATGGGGAAGAGGTTGCGCCTTATCACTTCCTCTCGTTTGATCTGCGTCACGTCTCCTGGTACGCGCAACATCAACGTCCTATGCCCGAGGCCCTTCGTGCTGAATTCCTTCGTCGGCATGATGCTCTTCTGGAAGAACATCCGTCGTTGCTGCGAAGCGGTTCCTATATCAATTACATGCAGCGCCTCGCCCAGAGCGGCTTGCACGATGAGGAGACGATGGCGTGGTTGAACCGGCGTTTCGAGTGGCTGCTGGATACCGGTCTCCTTGAACCCGCCGAGCGGGAGAATGCTCTCGGTTCGACGATTCCCTTCCTGTTACTTCAATTTCAGACACCGGAAGAGCTTCTCGTCAGAAAGCGTCAGTTGGAGGAGCTTGAGGAGAGAGGGGGAACACGATCCCTCCCGCTTCTGTTCCGGACCATTCTTTTCTATGAAGACATCGGCGACTATGACACCGCCCGCCAACGCGTGACCGATCATCTGATCCGGAAATATCGTGATTACGGTTTTCTGCCTCAGGCGTTCAATCTCTTTGTGCTCCGGGAAAGACTGGAGAAAGGAATGGAAGGGGGAGAGGTGGACCTGTCGGAACTTCTTCGACAGCTTGCCCGATTGCCTTCCCATTACAGTCGCCCGGCCGAACGCTTCGTTGCGATCTATGTATCGAACACCGCTCTGATGTGCGGCGATTTTTCTACCGCGCGCCGTATACTCGATCAGTTCGGTTCGGATGCCCCTCCTGACCAGACGATGCTTCAACGCCTGACGCTGGCCTCCAATGAAGGGATAGATCAGGTTCGGTTCCTGTTGTCCGGGTTGGAAAGGGAGGAGATGGGGGTGTTTTCTGATGATGCTTCCGTTCTTCTTGCCCGCTTTCTTCTCCCTGAGATCGATTCCCCTTCTTCTCTTCTCCCGGTTCATCAACTTCTTCAAGCACCCCCCATCAGCATTCGCCGCCTTTCACAGCTTTATCCTCTCTTCGCTCTCTCCCGTCTCCTGCTCCGGGGACGCTCCGATTTCCCCGATGCGTTGCTTTCGGATGTGCGCCAGGCTTTCCGCAGTATGGCTACCTGGCTTCTGGAGCGGCGTCTCCCCGGTTTTCTGGAGTCGTTGCTCGAGTGCTACGGCGATCTTCTGCCCGATAAGGAACTCCGTCGATGGAAAGGAGAGACCCTTGATGTTCTGAGAGAGCGGCGTGAGCAGTTCCGTCAGCCTGAGGCATACAAACGAAAGCTGACCTTTTTTGGGCGGATTGAAGCCTTTTCGGAAAATGACGATGTGATGGAAGTCAGGGGTGGCCGCCTGCGCACCCTCCTGGGGGTGATGGCTGCCGTTCCATTGCTGCAGGCTCCCCCGGACCACCGGGAATTCTGCTATCTCGCTGCCGGAAGCGACGACATGCTTGATCCCGAAAAAGCCCGCAAGACGATGAACGGAGCAGTATTCAGGCTCAGGGAAGTTCTTGGTGAAGATGCCGTCCTGACCGATATGGAGATTCCCCGCATCAATGCCGATATCGTCCGGGTCGATCTCTGGGAGGCTAACCGCTTACTTGAGCTGGTGGAAGCGGGGTTGGTTTCCGGTTCCCTGGCCGGCTTGTCGGCCAGACTGGAGCAAGTTCTTGACGTCGTTCGGGGAGAAGTTCTTTTCCCTTCTCTGTATGATCCTTTCTTTGAAGCTATCCGCGAGGATTTCGAGTCGAGGCTTCGCAGGATTCTGCTTGATCTTGTCAGGCGTCTTTTACTTGAGGGAGATCTCCTCCCGGCCGAATCCCTTCTTCGTCGTGCGTGCGAGATGATGCCGGGGGATGAGGAAATTGTTGAGCTCCTCTGTGACGCCCTCGAGCGTAACGAAAAGAAAGGGGAGGCGGTCAGGTTGCGGTTCGAGAAGGAAGATATCTAATTCCCGTTTGTTCTCCCGTCAGTGCTGTCCGTGCCCACCTTTGTGTCGTTCTGCCCGTCCCGAATTTGTTCAAGTCTTTTCTGGGTGCTGTCGAACATTGCCCTTAGTCCGTCCGGATAGTCTCTGGCCAACTCCTCTATCCGGTTCTGCAATTCCTCTTCATTTTCAAATCCGTTGATGTCCAGCAGACTGTCGATGCGGGTTGATGCATCTTCTTCCGGAAGATGTTGTGCGATCAGAACCTCTGCATAGAGAGCCGCCAATTGCTCCGCCTTCTCTCCTTCAAACGTTTCACTGCAACCTGTCAGGACACCGACGAAGATTGCCAGAGCAATAGTTGTTCCGACAACAAAGTGGTTTCCTGTGATCGGTGTCGTCCTATTCATCTTTCACCAGTTCCTTCAGTTTATTCTCCAGTCTGCTTACCTCATCGTTCGATCCCTTTCCCCAGGCCCGATACTTCACAACGCCGTTTGCATCAGCCAGCACCAGAGTGGGATGGCCTTCCTTCATGTTCAGTCCCTTGATCAGGACTCCTTTCCAATCCATCAGGATCGGATATTTGAACTCGTCCTTGAATCTCCCGCGGATGTATCCCTTGAGGAAACCCGGAACGGAGGTAACGTCGGCCACAGGGACGAAGTGAATATTGTCCTTGTATTTCGGGACCAGGTGTTTTGTCCAGTTATCCACGTAGTCGTATGCATCCTGATCACAAACCACATAGAGAGCCGGTTTCCCGTTGTAATCCGAGTTCTTCCACACCTTTTCAAACTGATCTTCAATACTGAAAGAGGGGACGGGTGAGCCGACACTGATCAGGCCGAGAAGCACCGGTGAGAGAAGGATAAGTAGACAGGGTGCGAGGACAGTTTGACAACGGGTCATGGTCTCTTCTTTTAATTTCTGTGTTCCTCAGGTTCAACTGCTGTGGTTTTCTTTCGGATATAAAGTCGCATCGGACTATCGGGGTTTTGTGTCGTGTAGACGTCGACCGTGTAGGGCTGCGTATCGCTCATACGTTTGGTTGACAGACCCACATAGATTTCCCCATCCTGCTCCTTGCGGGCAAAGCTTTTCTGGATTGTTGCAAGGATACAACCGCAACTCGGTTCCACCCGGTCGAGAACAACCAGACTGTCCGATCCGTTCCTCACATACAGTCGGAACGTGACGAACTCGGCCGTGTCAACTACTTCGTACTCATACATACTCAGCGATACGGAAGGCTGTTCGGGCACTTGGGGAGGAGAAGAATTTTCAGTGATCGTATCCTGCTGCGGTTTTCCTGTTTCTGTCGTAGTTTCGGTCTGGCCACGGCAGGAATTCGTAAGTGTGCCCGACAACAGCAGTACGATACCAAGGTGTATGAGTCTCTGTTCGTTCTTCATAGCTCAACTTTTTACTCTAACCTATATGGCCCTATGGAAGGTCCTGTATTGACGTCCGAATTACTCCTGTCGGCTTACTGCGAAGGGTATTTTCCCATGGCCGAACATCGTCAAGGAGAGATTGCCTGGTTCAAGCCCGAGAAGCGGGCTATCCTTCGCTTTGAGGATCTGCGCGTCTCCCGTTCTCTTGCAAAGGTAGTGCGCTCCGGCGAATATACCCTCCGGTTTGATTCCGCATTCCCCGAAGTTATTCATTCCTGTGCTCTGCTGCGCGACGAGACCTGGATTTCCCCCGAAATCGAAGAGGCCTATATCAATCTTCACCGTCTCGGTCTGGCACACAGCGTTGAAGCCTGGCATCAGGGTGAACTTGCGGGGGGACTTTACGGCGTCTCGATCAACGGTGCCTTTTTTGGCGAATCGATGTTTCATCGGCGACGTGATGCCTCGAAGGTCGCTCTGGTTTATCTTGTCGAACACCTGATTCAGCGTGGTTTCGTTCTCCTCGATTGCCAATACATTAATCCTCACATGGAATCGCTGGGAGCTACTGAAATCCTTTCTTCCGAGTATGATCGATTACTTGACGAGGCACTTGCGACATCGACCACATTTCTCGATTCTACGCCATTTCTGCAAATTCGACCCCGACAATCGGAGTAGGTTCCGCACGTCACCCAACGTTGCTTTTCACTGAGTTCCAACAGTTTCCCGGTTTTCATGCTTGATCCACAGCCAATTGTTGCACGTGCAACACCTCTGGGGGAAGGGGCCATTGCCGTTGTTCGTCTCAGCGGACCCGGTGTCTTTCATATTGCCGATACGGTTTTCTTTCCCGAGAACGGCCGTCCTTTGTCAACAGCTCCTCAGCGCTCCATGGTATACGGTCGGCTTGTTGACGGACAACGAATCCTTGATCGTCCTCTTGCCGTCCGTTTTGTCGCCCCCTATTCCTTTACCGGCGAGGATATGATTGAATTCCACCTGCATGGAAATCCATTGATCGTTGAGGCCGTCCTCCGTCTGTGTATAGATGCCGGCTGTCGTCTCGCATTACCTGGCGAGTTCTCGCGCCGCGCGTTTCTGAACGGAAAGATGGACCTTGCTCAGGCTGAAGGTCTGGCTGAAGTAATTCGTGCCGAGTCTGACGCTGCTCTGGATCTTGCCCAACGTCAACTTGGCGGTGAACTTTCCCGTCGTTTTCAAGGATTCAGACAAGCTATTGTTGAATTCCTTGCTTTGATGGAACTTGAGCTTGATTTTGTTCAGGAGGGGTATGAACTGCTCGATACCGATCGACTCCTCGCTACACTGAACGAGTTACGGCACCAGGTGGCCGAACTCCTTGCTTCTTACCGGACTGGAGATCGCCTTCGACGCGGTCCTCGTATCCTTCTTCTTGGAAGACCGAATGCCGGTAAATCAAGCCTTTTCAATGCAATCCTCGGCTACAGTCGTGCGCTGGTCAGTGATGTTCCCGGAACCACCCGTGACTATATTGAAGAGCGGCTTCTTCATCGCGGAGTTGTCCTCCACTTCCTCGATTCCGCCGGAATTCGTGAGACCACCGACGCGATTGAATCCGAGGGAGTTGCTCGTGCGCACGATCTGATTCCGCTGGCCGATCACATCCTCTATCTGATTGACGGCACTCTGTCTGATGCTGACAGAACGAACGAATTTCTTTATATCGACAGGCTCTCACGCGCATTTCCCGAACCTCGTTTTATTCCTGTTCTGACTAAGAGTGACCTTGGAACGGTGAATTCCGTTGACTTTGCTGTCTCTGTCTTCCAACGTCATTCTATTGAGGCTCTCCTTGATAACATGACGGAGCTTTATACGGCTGCCCAGACCTCACGTCTGCTCCTTCTTTCCCAGCGTCAATTCTTCTTGCTTCGTTCCATTGACTCTATCCTGAAGGAAATCCTTCAACCCATTACTGATAGCCATGCGGCTTCTCTCCCTTCAGAGCTTTTCACGGAATTGATATCGACCGATTTACGGAGCCTGTTGCAACCCCTCTCAGAACTTACCGGTGAGACCACAAATGAGGATGTGCTCGATGCCGTATTTTCCAGTTTCTGTATAGGCAAGTAGTGAAAGCTCCGGCAAGCAAGTCGCAAGTTCCACGTGAAACATGTCACCGTCAACCGGAATTCTTAAGAAAACTCAGTGCTGAATCGGCAGGAAATATGAATAGTCAGATATATGATATTGTTGTGATTGGGGGGGGGCATGCGGGTATTGAAGCTGCTTCAGCTTCGGCCCGAATGGGGTGCCGAACCGCTCTTGTCACACTCGAGTTGGCAGCGATCGGTCGCCTCTCATGTAATCCGGCGATAGGAGGGATAGCCAAGGGACAACTTGTCTGCGAGATTGATGCCCTCGGAGGAGAAATGGCTGGTCTGGCTGATCGCTCCGGCATTCAATTCAAAACGCTGGGAACGAAAAAAGGGCCGGCAATGTGGTCACCCCGGTCGCAGAACGATAAAGACCTGTATCCGAGATATGCCAGAGAGAGACTGGAGGAAATTGACGGACTCGACTTGATAGAATCTTCTGTTGATGATATTCGGATCGAAGAGGGGAGAATCGTGGGGGTTGCCCTTGGGAGCGGCAGATTTCTTTCCTGTCGGGCCGTCGTTCTCTGCGCCGGCACATTCCTGTGTGGAAGGATGTATACCGGGGAACACCAGACAGTGGGGGGAAGAATTGATGAAACATCGGCCGAACATCTTAGCGGATCCCTGCGGAACGTTGGCTTTGAAACCGGCAGATTGAAAACCGGAACACCCCCTCGAATCGCCCGGGATTCGATAGATTTCTCACAGTGCGAGAAAGATTTCGGAGATCGGAATCCTCGCCCTTTCTCCCGTTCTACCCAATCGGTCCGAAACAGCATTGTCTGCTACACAACCTGGACGAACTCCAACACCCACGCAATCCTGGAACGGGGTTTCGATCGGCAACTCCAGCAGGCGCACGCCCAATGCCGCGCATTGCTCCGCCGCCAGGTCGTTGCTGAGTTCGGCGGTGAAGCGCGACGGCATCCGCACCGCGGTGACGTTGTCGGCGCCGAGCGCATCGACCGCGATCGCCAGCACCACCGAGGAATCGATGCCGCCGGACAGGCCGAGCCAGGCCTTGTCGAAGCCGTTCTTGCGGCAGTAGTCGCCGGTGCCGCGCACCACCGCGCGCCACGCCAGCGCATCGCGGCTCTCGTCGCCGTCCACCGTCCACCGCACCGCGCTGAAACGGCGCGATCCGGGATCGAAATCCGCGACCAGCCAGTCGTCGAGGAAGGCCGCCGCCGCTGGATGCACGATGCCGTCGCCGTCG
>CAMLOB010000074.1 GCA_946481475.1 uncultured Chlorobiota bacterium
ACCGGTATACTTCGTCTGCAGGAACTTCTCGAACAGTTCGGCCTGACTCAGCTTCCGCAGGATCCGCATCTTCTGATCAGGATTCAGCTTCGGCTGATTCCGCGATGTCTCCATCCGCTCCTGAAGCCAGTACTTGCGGTCCCAGTCCTGGATGTGCATGTACTCGACGCCGATCCGCTGCGTGTAGGTGTCGCGCAGGACCGAAAGGATCGTCCGCAGATCGGCCTCTTCCATTCCGGCCAGTCCGCCGGTCATGAAGAACCGGTCGAAATCCCAGATCGTCAGATCGTACGTCGCCGGGTCCAGATCGGGATGGTAGTGCAGCTCCTCGCCGAGCGGGTTGATGTGGGCCTGCAAATGTCCGCGGACGCGGAAGCTGTTGATCATCCGCAACACCTTCTGCTGAAGCATGATCGCCTCATGCGTGCCGTTCATCCCGAGACGGGAACGGTGCGTGTCGCGATGCCATTGCAGCGGACGGTAGGGAATCCCAAGCGCACGGAAAATATCCGTGTAGAAATCTTCGGCTCCGGTCAGCAGTTCCTGAAGCTTCGCCAGGAAGAGTCCGGACTCCGCCCCCTGGATGATGCGATGGTCGTAGGTGGAGGTCATCTGCATCACTTTGCTGATACCGAGCTCGTTCAGCGTCTCGCTGTTCATCCCGAGATAGGCACTCGGATAGTTGATCGAGCCGGTGGCGATGATCGCTCCCTGTCCTTTCATCAGTCGCGGCACCGAGGCGACTGTGCCGATTGTTCCCGGATTCGTCAGCGTGATCGTCGTCCCCATGAAGTCGTCGATCTCCAGCTTCCCCTCACGTCCCTTCCGCACAAGATTTTCGTACTCTTCGTAGAACTCGCTGAAGGTCATCCGGTTCGCCTTCTTGATGCTCGGCACCACCAGCGAACGTCCCCCTCCCGGTTTCTCCACGTCGATGGCAAGCCCCAGATTGACGTCCGGATGTTCGATCAGATAGGAGGTCTCCCCCACCTGCTCGAAAGCGTTGTTCATGTTCGGATAGGAGGCCAGTGCCTTGACGATAGCCCAGCCGATCAGATGGGTGAAGCTGACTTTTCCCTGATCGCTCGCACTCAGATAACCGTTGATCAGACGGCGGTTCTCCTCAAGCAGCTTGACCGGAATTTCGCGGAACGACGTGGCGGTCGGCAGCGTCAGACTCTGCTCCATGTTCTGGGCGATCCGCAGAGGGACACCGCTCAGCTTCACTCCTCCGGTCGGAGGCGCCTCCGGTTGCGCCTTCTTCTCTTCACTCTTCTTCTCCCCTCCGTCGGCCGACTTCACCTCGGTCGGCTTCGAAGGGACTGCGGGAGGAACCGCACCATTCTTCTTTTCTCCGGCGGAAAGGCCGTTGGCCGGAGCAGAATGCTCCCCGGTCGCTCCGGTCGGAGCGCCGTTTGATCCGGACACGTTCCCTTTGGGTGCAGCCTGAGCGGGGGTCTGCGTCGCTGGAGCGGTCCGTGCCGGAACGACTTCCTCCGGCTCTCCATGTTCATCCGGATGGTAATTGCTGAAGAAGTCGCGCCAGGAGTCGTTGAAGGCCCCCGGGTTCTTCAGATACTCGTAATAGAGTTCGTTAATGTAGGCCGAGTTTGGTCCAAAGGTGCTCATGGCAATTGCCCCGGTGCGATCCCGCCCGGGGCTGTATAGTGAATGGAAAACTGTTTACTCAAAACCATATACGTAACGCCCGGCACTTGCACGTGCCGAGCGCACCGGCGTTTCGTTCGCTCCGGCAAAATTACCGAACCGTTCGGTTCCGCTCTTCTTTATCTCACAGATCGTAATACTCCACCAGACGGTAGCTCCCCGACTCGTTCTTGTCCCGGAAGACAAATTCCCGTTTGACCACATTATCGTAGGTCCAGATCTCCTTCGGATTCGCCTCCGGATCGAACTCCCGGCGCGTTCCGGTCGGCGGACCGAAGAGGATATAGATCTTCCCCCGGTCGGTGAAGACGCCATCCTCCTCCTTCAGGGTCGCAAAGTTGAAAAACGCATAGTCGACGCGCCGGTAATATTCGGCCATCCGTTCGTTATAGGCGGTCTCAGGGGTCGGATCAAGCTTTTTCCAGTACTCCCGGAGGGCTTCCGGGTAGTTCTCCCGTCCCACATCCAGCAGACGGTCGATCTCCTCGTCGGTGGCGATCGGCCAGAGAGATTTGATGGCGTAGAGGGGACTGGAAAGGGAGTAGGGCATATCGATCCACTTCAGATCAAAGAACTGCGTGTCCACCTTCTCTCGCCCTCCGGCCGCCAGAGTCATCTCCAGAGAGTACTCCCCGGTAACTAGGGTTGCCGCATCGAACTCGCAGAAGGCTCCCCAGGCTCCTGCCGCCCCCCCCTCGGTCTGCAGGCGTACGGCGAACTCCGATCCCTCTCCGCGAAACTCACCCGGGGTCGCCCGACCGAGCATCTTCACCACTCCCGTTCCCACCGAACGCATCTCAAGGATCTTCTCCCCCGCTTCATCCCGGCGAACCGCAAAGAACTCGCAACGCAGATGCTCCGGGGCCTCACGGCTCCCCATCGGGATGTAGGCCCTGATCGGACTTCCGAACGGAGCGTCTCCGTCTATCGCAGCCGGATGAAGCTCCCCGTCGGCTTCCCCCCGCAGCATGATCGGCGTACCGATCACCGGTTCGTCGCCGCCGAAGTCGGGGACGGTAAATGGAGGTGTCGTTCTGCTGAAGCGGCGGCCCGGCGAGCCGTCGTCGACCGTGTAGGTGATCGTGTAGGTGCCCGGACGCAGAGCCAGTTCAATCGCTCCGGGGGCCATCTCCAGTTTCGAGTTGGTCTGCCGGTACTCCGACGTCTCGATCGTGTCGTTCCACGAATCGTAGTCGACCACAACGCCGTCACTCGCCTCGGCTTCTATATAAGCCGATGGATAGGCAACGTACAGATCTCCCGTGGAACCGGGAGCCGTCGTCTTGCGAAAGGTCAGCAGGTCATACGTCAGACGAATCGGAACCACCACCCGATTCTTGTTGCCGGTCTCCCCCGGCAGAACCAGCACCTCGATGAAATAGTCGTCCCCCCACGAGTAGATCTCACGCAGATCCGGACGTGCGGCATCCGACTGGCCGAATACAGGCAAGCCGAAACCGAAAAGAAGAAGAATGAGGATTGCGTGGTGAAACTTGACGATGTTCATGGTTACCTGATCGCAGGAAGAAGGACCGTGCCCTTCGTTTCGTTCATGTCGATGATGCAAGACGAACAACCGGAAAGCTTGGTGTCTCCCGCCCCCTCTCCCCTGTTGCAGTCTCTTCAGAGACGATCACCCCATCTCCGTCACCGACGGTTCCTCAGAACGAGGCGATTCCTCCTCCGATCGTCACCGAGAGAGCCAGGGCGTTGTAGCAGGGCGTATGACCGCCGTTGTTGACGACGGTTCCGTCCTGCTCCCATTCCGGGTGGGAGGGAAAGATCCCCCAGCCGAGACGGGCGGTCAGGACCGGAGCGCCGACCGAACCCCCTCCTTTGCTCCCGCCGAGGAACCGGGTCAGACCGACGCCGAGTCCGATGCGGGGGGCCGCCCCCGTATAGGTCGCCTCTCCTCCGGGAGGAATCGGCGTCCCCTCAAACAGTGGGATCGAATCGCTCAGATTGTTTGTGAAGTCGAGTCCGTAGCCGTAATACCCGACCGACAGATAGGGCCAGATCAGCGTCCCGGCATCGTTGTACAACGCCCACCCGAGATCAAGTCCCCCGCCGCCGCCGCTCAGACTGTATTCTCCGACTTCCTCTTCGGAGGTAATCCCGATAAACGACGGGAAGAAGAGCCGCTCGCCGCTTGCCCCGATCATAAGACCTCCCCCCAGCAGAACACCTCCACCGGCATTGAGCGTGTAGCCGGTGCCCGACACGCGCTCGGTCCGGTAGACCCTCTCCCGTCCGTTCTCCCCGACCGGCGACCAGGAGCCGAGACGATCGGAAAAGGCTCCGTTGTCGTGCGCGCCGATACCGGCCCCGACTCCGCCGAACCAGGCGGAATTCATCCGCTGTGCCTGAAGAAGGGCCGTTGCCGACAGAAGCAACAGTACCGCCGCTGAAACTGTTTTCATCCTTCACTCTCCGGATAGAAAGATCACCCCGTTAACATTGCAAGACAGTCTACGAGGAATGTGTGGAAAATCAAAAGGAAAAGAGAGCAAACCAACAGACCATCCCCAAAACCTCAAGCCCCCCCCAACCTGCTAACCGACCACTGCCTGCTGACAACTCACTGCTGATAGCTCACTACTGATAGCTCACTACTGATAGCTCCCCCTCCCCCAACAGACCCTCAACCACCCAATCCGATACTTCAACACGACAAAGGAAAATCGAATCCCCGACAGTCCGGCGGGATGACGTATCTTGAACCGAAGCAGCCGCACGATCCGGCCGAAACCGCCGGTGACACAGTACGGAGAATATTACCAGAAAGGATGACGCATTGATCGGGAAATTTTTCGCGCTTATCGGACGACTGGTACTCGGCTTTCTGGCCGAGTTCGGACGGATAATCATGTTGGGATGGAACGTTTTCCGCTATGTTCCGAAGGCGATTTCATCACATCGACTGGTAACCGAGCAGATGGCGCTGATCGGCGTCAACGCCCTTCCTCTGGTGATCCTGATCGGCGCGTTCACCGGTGCGATCGCCGCACTTCAGGCCACAAATCTCTTCGTCAAGTTCAATCTGCTGGAACTGGCAAAGCCCTTTATCGGCGGCTCGATCTCCACGGTCGTCTTCACCGAACTCTCTCCGGTGCTGACTGCGCTGGTCATCGCCGGACGGATCGGCGGGGCGATCGCCGCGCAGATCGGAACGATGCAGGTCTCCGAGCAGATCGACGCGCTGGAAATGATGGCGATCGATCCGGCCCGCTATCTGGCGATGCCCCGCGTCCTGGCCGCCACGCTGATGATGCCGGTACTGATCATCTTCGCTCACGTCGTGGCAATCGCCGGGGCCTATGCACTCGCCTCGCTGAAATTCAATCTCTCCGACACCGACTTCTTCGGATCGATCAGGAACTACTTCCGCATCTCCGAAATCGTTATCGGTCTGGTCAAGGCGCTGATTTTCGGCGGCGTCACCGCCCTGATCGGCTGTCACGTCGGCTTCCGCACTTCCGGCGGCGCCGAAGGTGTCGGGGCATCGGCGGTTCGGTCGTTTACGCTTTCCTCGGCATCGATTCTGGTGATTGATGCGTTGTTCGGATATGTGTTGTGAGGTGCCTCCTCACTTCTCCGCCCGCACAATCAACACGTGAATTCTCCGCTGCTTGTCGTACTCGGTCTGTCCGCCGCTGACCCCTCCGGCAACGGTCCGGTAGCGAACGCGCCCGGCGTTCATCAGTTCGAGGAAGGCCGGGTTCCCCTCGGTGCCGCGACGCCGGAGAATCCGGTCGATCAGCCGCTGTGCGAAGACGGCCCGCATACCGGAAAGCTCGAAGTTCTCGATCCGGTCCCCTTTGCGAACCGCATGTCCCTTTCCGTTAACATCTGCAAACTCGATAACGGGATCTTCCAGATAGGTACCGCTGAAGATCTGCGGATCGACGTAGCCGGTGACGACCAGCTCCATCGCCTCGTCGGCCGGTGCAAGTTCCAGGAAGTTCGGAGCAATCGTATCGACAATTGTCCGGGCCATATCGTCGAGAATCGAGTCGATCCTCCGGGCATAATCCTGATACTCCCGGTGCCGATCCGAACCCCGCGGAAAACGTTCGATGTAGGTGGCGCGCGCCAGAGGCCCTCCCAGCATATCCAGAAGCTCCGGAAGCGATTCGGGCGTGTTCGGTCGGTAGTAGCCGGTGACGAAGAAGGGGACGTTGTACTCACCCAGATCGAAGAGGATCAGTTCCCGCTCCGGGAGAACATCCTTCAGCAGGTTGAACCCAAGCCTGATGCGTTGCGGTTCGTTCCCTCTTGGATCGATCACGTTATACGTCAGAACTTCCTTCAGCGATCGTCTGACCGTCACCTCATAGTCCCGACCGGCCGGCAGGAGCATCCGGTACTGGCTGAGACTGACCGAGTCGGTGGTGAACTCCCAGACGATATGGTTCTCTTCGATGTCGGTGACGGTCACGTAGGCGGGGATCGGCTCTCCGGTCAGACTGTCGACAACCTCGATATCCAGCAGATACCGTCCGTCGCCGAAGACGTTCGGGGAACCGGCATAGATATCCAGCATCATCGACGAGCCGCGACGATTGGAGGCAAAGTAGAAATACTTGCTTCCGGGAGGGGCGTGAAAGAAGAGTTCGTCATCCGATGAATTGATATCTCCTCCAAGATTCAACGGTTGTTGCCACTCTCCGAGTTCGAGATAGGAGACCCAGAAATCCTCCTTGCCGAAACCGCCCGGTCGGTCGCTGGAGAAGAACATGGACGTGCCGTTGCGGATCACAAAGGGGGAACGTTCGTTGTCGATCGTGTTGATCGTCGAATCGAGCGGAATGGCCCGCGACCATCCTCCGTCCACACGATGCGTCACCCAGATATCCACACCACCGTATCCCCCGGGCCGGTTCGAGGCAAAGTAGATCGTCTTCCCGTTCCCGGTAATCGTCGGCTGCGAATCCCAGTACCTGGAGTTGACGTTCCCGCCGAGATTCGTCAGGTTCCGGATGCTGTCCCCCTCAAGCTCGGCGATAAAGAGATCGGTGTCGCCATAGCCTTTCCCTCCGTCCATCGCCAGCACGACTGTCCTGCCGTCGGCCGCAATTGCCAGTGCCCCCTCGTTGTCATCGTGGTTCCAGGTCTCCCCCGCATTCAGCGGCGGAGACCACGCCCCTTCTTCCGGCGCAACGGAACGGTAGACGTCGGCGTTGCCGAAGCCTTCCGGTCGGTCGTAGGAACAGAACCAGAGGGACGTGTGGTCGTTCGAGAGGGTCGGCGCATAGTCGTTCCCCGTCGTGTTGGCGATGTCGACCGGTGTGATCCGGTAATCGTATTCGGGAAGAACCTGGCTCCGAAGACCGGCACAGGCCGGGAGCAGAAGTGCGACGGTGAAGAGGAAATATCGAAAACCGGAAAACACGATGGAACCTGTCTGATTGATTACTCTTGATATTGCTGTTGACGGAATCACGCAAATACTTCCCACATCACTCTACGAACTCTACACACTCTCCTCTCTACAAACTCTCCCCTACAGCCCAAGTATCACCCCGAACGTCCCCTGCAGCTCGAACATCCTCCAGTTATCGTTGACGACGGTTACCGGCAGGCTGACGGTCAGTTCGGGATTCAGGTAAAGCGTTTCGCTGAGAGCGTAGAGAAGGGAGAGACCGGCCCGCGCCCCGAAGACGACACGGGATGCCTCCTCGGCATAGTCGATTTCCACCTCCCGCTCCGTTGTTCCGTTCAGATAGGTCACCCCGTCCGGACCGGTGATCGTCTCGGTCTTGCCGAACCTCGCCGCCGTGATGTACTCCACTGCCGGACCGGCCACTACGTACAGACCGAGACCCGAGTCGATTCTGTAGCAGTAGAACAGATCGGCCGCAAGCGTTGGAAGCGGGGTCGTCAATTCATCCCGGAAGCGCATGTTCTCCACCGTATCGTCCGCACCGAAAAAGGGGAACGGTTCGCTGAAGCTCTCGAACGCTCCGTTGTGTTTCGTGTAGGCGATCCGGGGGGAGAGATAGCTTTTCTCTCCGAGCGGAATAAAGGATTTGACTCCGGCCGTAAATCCCAGTCCCGACCCCTTCTCGAAGATGCAGCACGGAATGCCGTTCTCGGTCATCCGGAAATCTCCCCGATGCACCGTATAGTCGGGTCCGGCATAGGGTCCGATCAGAAACGGAGAGAACGGACTCGGCAACAGAATGGCATCGTGAGGCAGAGGGAGAGCGAATTCCACCATCCCCTCCTCGCCGAACGCCTGCCCCGACAGACTGCCGGGAAGCAGACAGCACATCAGGCCGAGAAGGAAACACAGAGCCTTTCCTCTTGATCCCGTCAATACGATTGTGTCCCTGTAGAATCGGTCCGGCATATCCGTTGGGTTTACTTGTCGTTCTGGTCAGGTGAGCTTTGAGCAGTCAGCTTTGAGCGATCAGCTTTGAGCGATCAGCCTGGTGGATGAGATTAACTGGTAAATGAGGAGATAGTGAACTTCTCCGTTGTGAGGGAATCGCAACTCTTTCACTCATACATTAGTCGGTTTTGTGCAATCGGTCTTCAGCTTTCAGGATGAGACAAAAGGAGCAACACCATTTATTCCCTGCCACCAACAACCATTCAACTATTGAACCACTCAACACCCCTCCAACTCTTGACTCCCGACTCTTGACTCCCGACTCTCAACTCTTACTCATACTCAACCCGACTCACCGTCCAGCTCAACTGCCCGATACTCAGCCGGATGAAGTAGAGTCCGGCTGAAAGTCCATCGGAATCGCTGATGCTCTCGAAGATCCCCGAGGCGTCGATGATCCGCTCGTCGAGCAGCTTCACCTGCCTGCCGACTCTGTCGTACAGTGCAAGCCGGGCCGGAAGGGGATCGACTCCCTCCTCCAGCATCGCCTCGTAGCGGATCACAAGTTTTCCATCGATCGAGGCGACGCTTTTGATCAGTCCGTTGTACCGTGCGCTTGCATCAAGCAACCGGTCCGGAAGGTAGCAGATACTGTCGATCCGGAAGAGAGCCGGGTTCCGTCTGCCGACCTTCGGGTTTCCGTCGGCCATCTCAGCGGCGGCGGCCGTCACCGGCGTCTCCATTGCATTGCCGAGCAGAACCAGGAAGCGAAGACGGGCAAGTTCCGAGGTCGGCTGATCGGAGCGGAGTCTGCCGTCGGAGAAAAGAAGATCGAACACGGCCGTATCCCCGTCGTAGCGAACCGCTTCAACCTCGCCGACCATATCGGCGGCTGCCGTCTCCTCCACCTGAACGAAGTCGGGCGTCGGCGCCAGCATCGTCTTGTTGAATTTGATCTGTACGCGGAGCGAATCGACTTCATAGAGATCGGGCATCGGATCCAGCAGATAGACCGGGATATCGATGATGCTTCCGGGACGTCCGGTGTAGATATCCCGCATCTCGACAACCACCGAGTCATATCCGACCCCGACCAGTTCGGCACTGAGAGAGTCTTCGGCACAGCTTATATAGGGAAGCCGGACCGTATCCCGCCGAATCCGGAGTCCCTCGGGTCCGAAGCAGACCTCAATGTCGACCGACTCTCCCGGCACCAGCGGCGGAGCGATCGGGGTCGCAGTGGCGAATGGAGGATCAATCCCCTCCAACGGTCCCCCCGGATAGGGAGCATTCCCGACGTTCGTCAGCCGGACGTTGACGCAGCGGCTGCTGTCGACCCGGACCGAGTCGTAATCGATGACCGAAGGGGTCATCTGCAGAACCGGCGCGGCCCCCTCTCCCCGCAACACGATATATCCGGCGGCCGACTTGCTGAGGTCTTCGGAGATCTGGCGGTAGACGTTGACGAGGGAATCGGCGTCGGGGGCAAAGAAGTAACGTCCTCGGGTCTGTGAAGCCATCGCTCCGAGCGTAACGGGATCGACATCGGCAAGGTTGCCTATACCGATTGTATAGATACGAATACCGGCGGCATTCGCGGCGGCAATAACCTGATTCTCGTTCCCGCCGCATCGGGTATTCACTCCATCCGTCAACAGAACAATCACCCGACGCCCCGGAAGATTCTGTTGCTGCAACTCAACGATCGTCCGTAATAGGGCATCATAGATACAGGTTCCAAGGGGCTGACTTACCGTTGTTGAAGGGACGGCCCCCTGCAGAAGAGTTCCATCGGTTGCATAACCGGCAAGCCGGTTGAACTGTCCCGAACCTCCGAATTCATACACCGCAGCCGTATCCACAACTCCTCGAAGCGTATCGCGAATGAGACTTCCAAGAAAGACCCTTCCGGCAGAGTGGGCTGCTGAGATCTTTGATTTGGGAGGAGTACCGAACACAAAATCCATACTCCCGCTCCGATCAAACACCGTCGCAATCGTCAGCGAATACCGGCTGTCGGCGGTGAAGCGGACGAGTTGCGTGTCCAGACGGGGAGCATCCGGCGGCGTGTAGCAGATGCGGACGGTAAAGCCGCTGTCGGGTTCCAGACTGAGCGGAGTCGGCGGGAACGTGCCGCTGAACGGGGCGATGATCTGATCCGGATCGGTAATCACCGTCACCGAACTCCCCACGTTTCTGATCGTGATATCCCGGCATTTCGTCGTGCCGCACCGGGTCGTGTCGAAGTCGAGCATCGAAGGGGAGAGCTGCAGGATCGGTCCGATATCCGGAGCCAGCGTCATCCCGGCCCCGTTAACCACAAGTTCGGCCGGCAGTCGGCAGGCTCCGTTCGCCAGCCGCAACGTGTCGGGATAGAGTCCCTCGACGGTCGGCTCGAAACAGATATCGATGGTGATGGAAGTGCCGGGGGCGAGTGTTCCCGTAATCGGAGGTGAGACCGAATACGGGGGCGAAAGGGGAAGAATCTCCGCAAGTGAAATCGGCTGGTTCCCGTTGTTGCTGACGGTCACCTGCTGACAGGTCTGCTTGGCCAGAACGATACCGCCGAAGTTGATCTCCGGCGGATCAAAGTCGACCGCAGCCGAGCGGGAGAGCCCGAGAAGCACGACAGTATCACGCGCAAGGTTTGCACCGTCCCCGGTATCGACCGTCATCACAAGATTGTTCTGACTTCCGCTCAATCCCGGAATCACCGGCGCAAAGCAGAACTGCACGGTTCTGCTCTCCCCCCCCGGAATCGTCACCGGCGTATTGAACGCCGGAACGGTTGAAAGGGAAAAGGGAGTTTGCGCCGGGGTCAGCGAGACGATCCGGATGGGAGCATCGAAATTGTTCCGCAGGAGAATATCGAGACACTCGACCTCGCCGCAGGGGATATCAAACCGCAGCGTATCGGCGCTGAGCAGCAGATACCGATCGAGCTGAGCCGAAAGATTCTGTGTGGAGACGAAGAGTACACAGAGGAATGATGCAAAGAATACCTGAAAATTCCGCATCGTGGTGCAGGTCTGTAAACGGGAATTGTGCCTTGTGCAAATATATGCGTTACGGCAGATCAACACGACAGCCCCGGGTCGGTTACGGCTGAGAGATGCAACGGAACGTCGCACCCCCCCCGGGCACCCCCTTCGACAGGTTGCAGGACTACCGGGCTTCCTCTATTTTCATCGACCCATCGGTCTGCCCTCGCTCCGGCAACCATATCACGCTCACTCGCAAACGGCCTGACCGATCCGGGACCCGTCGTTCAACATTTCAGGAGTAAAGAGCACAATGGAAGGAAGAACCAGGTTGCGCATTCTCGGAGCCGGACTGATCGGAAACGTAATGGAGTGGTATGACTTTGCCGTCTACGGTTTCTTCGCCTCGACTATCGGCACTCTCTTCTTCCCGAGCGGGAACCCGACCACATCGCTGATCGCCTCCTTCGGTGCC
>CAMLOB010000075.1 GCA_946481475.1 uncultured Chlorobiota bacterium
CGTCGCGTCCCGAGCAAGGTGAACGTGATCCCGTTCCACCCGATCGACTTCACCGCCCCCTCCGGTATCTCCGCCGAGCTTCGTCCGGCATCTCCGGAGCGGTTCGAGCGTTTCATCGCCGCCCTGCAACGCGAAGGTGTGCAGGTAATGGTCCGTTCCAGCTCCGGCGTCGACATCGATGCGGCCTGCGGACAACTGGCGATCCGGCACGAAGCGGAGGGGCTGGCATCGTAGAAAATCCGGCAGGACAACGGACACCGGAAACTTTGTCTCTCTTTGCCGTTGCCGGATGTTTCTTGACGGAACTTCTCCGATTTCAATAACTTTGCATCCGACCGATTTCGCTGTTCATCCGGTCTGAGGATATTCAGGCCCGATCAATCCGGCGGCGACTCAATACATTGATCCCGTATCTCTGATTTTCGCGAAGGGGAACAACCCGTCTCTCTTCCCGCAGAGAGCGTTCAGGTAGCGTCTCAACGGATCGCATGATCGGCACCGCCGGGTGCCGACGATATAACCACCACAACTCAGGAGGCACACATGAAAAAGAGAATGAGAGAGGTTGCTTTCGGTCTCATTCTTCCGGCCTTCCTCTTTACCGTTGTCGGCTGTTCCGACAAAGCGGCTGAAGAGGGAGAGACCGGAAAAGCGGAGGGAGCAACGGAACAGCACGGACTGGGAGGTCCGGAAGGGGACATGGCGAAGCGGGGGGAATTCCTCGTGACGGTTCTCGGCTGCAACGACTGCCACACACCGAAGGCAATGGGCGAACACGGCCCGATGCCCGATCCGGCCCGTCTGATGTCGGGGCATCCGGCAAGCGAGCCGCTGCCGGAGCACGATCCGAACCTGGTCGGCATGGGACCGGACAAGTGGATTCTGGCAAACGGACACTTCACCGCCTATGTCGGACCGTGGGGAACGACGTACGCATCGAACCTGACGCCGGACGAGACCGGCATCGGAAGCTGGACCGAGGAGCAGTTCCTGAAGTCGATCAAGCAGGGACTGAAGACCGGCGGCGCCCGTCCGCTGATGCCGCCGATGCCCTGGCAGGGATATGCGGCGTTGCCGGATGAAGACCTGAAGGCGATCTTCGCCTATCTGAAGTCGCTGAAGCCGATATCGAACGTAGTGCCGGAGGCGAAGCTTGCCGGTCCTCCTCCGGGAGCGACCCCAGGTGGGGAAGCACCGGCAGACAGCGGAGCAAAGACTGAAGGTGCATAAGGGATCGATTGTATAAGAAGAGAAACCGCCCGGAGGGATATTCTTCCGGGCGGTTTGCTTTTCGGAAAATAGTACACGGATTTGACGGATCGCAACGGATGAACACCGATCCGATCCGTCCCATCCGCGTCATCCGTGTACCATCGTATCGAGCCCACCGGTAACGATTTCTCTCCTGTACTGTTACTTCTCCCTGAATGCCTGCACCGGAAGGATCTCCCTTCACATCCGTTCTTCCAGCTCGGCTATCCGTCACTTGTACCAATTACCCGGAAACACCATCATGCACTGCCCGAACTCTTACCATCTTATTCGCACACACGCTCCCCTGTCTCTTCTTATCATCACGGCAACGCTTTTCAGCCTTTCGATATTTACGGTCTCGGCACAAGAAACCCGGATCGTCACAACCTCCGGCGAAGTCTTCAATGGAGAGATCCTCAGGGAAGAATCCGACACCATTTTCTTCAGACTCTATAGCGGTATCGAGTTTGTCGTTCCGAAAACCTCCCTCCGTTCCATCGAATACAACACAGCAGACGATGTTGAATCGAGCCACGGATACTGGTCGGTCGGAGGGGCATTCGGAACCCCTTCGGGAATCAATCTGGTTCTTGCACGGAATTTCAATCCGGACCTGAGTCTTCGGCTTTCCGGCTTTGTCCTGGGAGGACTGGTGCTGGACATCTCACATGGAGTAGAAGTGGATATGGCCTACAGGATCGGGAAATCCGGTTCGGTCGACCACAGCCTCTTTCTTGGAGCCGGAACATTCGGATTCCAGACACTTGAACTCTATAACGGACACGCCGTCCTTCCGGTAACCAGAAGCAGAAACTACGTGGCCGGAGGCTATACGCTTCACTGGAATAATCTTCAAGCTACGGCCGGACTCAGTTACGGGGTCGGCGAGTTGTTCAATCCCTTCCCGGTAGTACAGATCGGCTATGTGCACCGATTCAGGTAAAAGTTCGACAAAGCAAAGGGGAGAGTCGAATGATCGACTCTCCCCTTTCTTATAAACATTGCTCTTCGCTCGGCCTGCTTTACGGAAACCGTACAACTCTGATCCGTGCCGATCCGTTCCTTCCGCGTCTTCCGTGTACCATCAGATCGAGACTAGGGGCTCTTGCGCTACTACGACGCAATCACATTCACCAGCCGATCCGGCACGGCAACTTCCTTCCGGACGGTCTTCCCCTCGATCAGTCCCCTTACCATCTCGTTCTCCATCGCGATTGTCTCCAGTTCTTCCGCCGACGCCCCGGCCGGAACGGTGATCCGGTCCTTGATCTTGCTGTTGACCTGCAGGACGATCTCGATCTCGTCCACCTTGATCTTCTCCGGATCGAACTCCGGCCACGCCTCATCGGCAATCGTCCCCTCATGTCCTAAGCGCCGCCAGACCTCCTCGGCAAAGTGCGGAGCGAACGGCGAGGCCAGCAGGGCGAAGGCTTCCATCGCAGCCTTCGGTTTCGTTTCGGCATTCAGGAACTCGTTGACGAAGACCATCAGGGCGGAGACGGCGGTGTTGAACCGGATGTTCTCGATGTCTTCGGTTACCTTCCGGATCGTCCCGTGCAGCACCCGCTCCTCCTCCGGAGTCATCTCCCGATCCTCGATCACCGACTCCTTCTTCTCATCTCCGGCCACCATCAGCCAGGCCCGGTTCAGGAAGCGACGAATCCCCTCGATCCCCTTCGACGACCAGGGCTTGTCCATCTCCAGCGGTCCCATGAACATCTCGAACATCCGCAGGGCATCGGCTCCGGACTCGGCGATCACCGTATCCGGGTTGATGACGTTCCCCCGCGACTTCGACATCTTCTGGGAGTTCTCCCCCAGAATCATTCCCTGATGCAGCAGGCGGGCAAAGGGCTCGGGGCTTTTCAGATGCCCCAGATCGTGCAGCACCTGATGCCAGAAGCGACTGTAGAGCAAGTGAGTGACGGCATGTTCCGAACCGCCGATGTAGAAATCGACCGGCAGCCATCGCTCCTCGATGTCGGGGTCGATCATCCGTTCGCTGTTGTGCGGATCCAGATAGCGGATGTAGTACCAGCAGGAACCGGCCCACTGCGGCATCGTGTTCGTCTCGCGCCGCCCCGCTCCGTATTCCGGATGCTCCACGTTCAGCCACTCCCCGGCCAGGGCCAGCGGGGATTCGGTGGAACCGGAAGGTTTGAACTCGTTCAACTCGGGCAACTCCAGCGGCAGTTCACTTTCGTCGACCGGCCTGATGATCCCCCCTTCGTAGCGAACCAGCGGAATCGGCTCTCCCCAGTAACGCTGTCGACTGAACAACCAGTCGCGCAGCTTGTAGTTTACCTTCGCCCTGCCGATCCCCTTCTCCTCCACCCATTCGATCGTCTTCTTCTTTGCGTCGGCGATATTCAGTCCGTTCAGGAAGTCGCTGTTGATCGCCGGGCCGTCGCCGGTGTAGGCATTGCCCTCGAAATCTGCCGGAGGCTGAACGGTCCGGACAATCGGCAGATCGAACGTCTCGGCAAACTCCCAGTCACGCTCGTCCTGTCCCGGCACGGCCATGATCGCCCCGGTCCCGTAGGAGGCCAGAACGTAGTCGGCGATCCAGACCGGTATCCGCTCACCGTTGGCCGGGTTAATCGCATAGCTGCCGGTGAAGACGCCGGTCTTCTCCGTGTCGGTCTGCCGGTCCAGCTCGCTCTTCAACGCCGCCTCCCGTCGATAGGCCTCCACCTCTTCGCGACGATCGTCGGTCGTCAACGTTCCGGCCAGCGGATGTTCCGGCGCAATCGTCATGAAGGTCGCGCCGAAGATCGTGTCGGGTCGCGTGGTGAAGACCTGCAGTTCATCCCCCGACTCCGTCGCAAAGGTGATCTCCGCACCGTAGGATTTGCCGATCCAGTTCGCCTGCATATCGATGGTGGAAACCGGCCAGTCGATCCCGGCATGTCCGGCCTGCAAGCGGTCGGCGTAGGCGGTGATCCGCATCATCCACTGCCGGGTGGGACGACGCTCCACCGTGTAGCCCTTCTCCACCCACTCGTCCACTTCCTCGTTCGCCAGGACGGTCCCCAACTCGGCGCACCAGTTAACCGGGATTTCATCTTCGTAGACCAGGCGGAAGTTTTCCAGAAAGGTCTGCTTCTCCAGCGGCGACAGGTTCTTCCACCCTTCGGCGTCGAAGTCCCACTCCGGACCGTCGTAGCGATCCGGCTTCGGCAGATCGGCTGTCCCTTTCTCCTGCAACTCAATGATCAACTCGTCGATGTGGCGTCCCTTCTCCATGCGGGGATCGAACCAGGCGTTGTACATCTGCAGGAAGATCCACTGCGTCCACTTGTAGTAGCCCGGATCGGTCGTATCCACCTCCCTGTCCCAGTCGATACTGAACCCGATCGCCTGCAACTGACGACGGAAGTTGTCGATGTTCTCCTTGGTGGTAACGCGCGGATGGACGTTCGTCTTCATCGCGTACTGCTCGGCCGGCAGACCGAAGGCGTCCCACCCCATCGGGTTCAGCACCTCGAATCCCTTGTGGCGCTTGTAGCGGGCCAGGATATCGACCGCCGTGTAGCTTTCCGGATGGCCGATGTGGAGTCCCTGTCCGGAGGGATAGGGATACATCGAGAGGACGTAGTACTTCGGCTTGTCCGTCCGGGCGGTATCGGTTGCGAAGGTTTTGTTCTCCAGCCAGAAGCGTTGCCACTTCGGTTCGATCTCTGAAAATGGATAGGCCATGGTTACTGTCGATTGTCGAATATCAATTGTCGAATAGTTATATGCAAAGTCGGTGCGCAGTCTGTGCGCGGGGTGAGATAACGATCAACGGTACTGTAAACGAAAAAACCCCGGGTTATCTCCCCGAGGCTCCACGTACGATTCCTGATATATCTGTCCTGTTTTCACTGACCGGACATTACGGACGCCACGCGGAAAGCCTCTTCTTCGAAAGAAGAAGAAGGTCCGTAAGTCGGTTCAGCGATATGAAGGCATTCATTCTCATGGCGTACATTCCGTTCCGGTCCTCGAACAACATCCCGACCGGAGACTTTGCAATCATACAAAAAAAAGCCTGTCGGGACAAGGAGTGATAACGTAAAGATCGAATTCAGGGAAGGATCAACCGATCTCCAGCCCCATCACATAGGAATCGTGGTAGACCCCGTCGATACGAATTGTCCGCGAGATGCGCCCTTCAACGATAAACTCCCTGCTGAGATAGAGGGCCAGTCCGCGGTAGTTGTCCGGACGGACATGCAAGTTGATCTTGGTGATGACTCCGGTCCTTTTTGCCCAGCCGATCAACGTATCCAGCATCAACCCGCCGATACCACGTCCCCAGAACTCCTTCCGGACCGACATGCCGAACGATCCCGTATGTCGTATCCGGGGGCGACTCCGAGCCGAGAAGCTGAGGGAGGCGACGATATCGTCATCAATCACTCCGAGAAGAAAGAGTTGATTCTGCGCATCGCGAAATCCCCGGATGATCTCCACTTCAGCTTCCTCGGCAATGCCGAACTCTCCCGGTCCCATACTCAGGAAATCCGACTCCCCGCTGATCCGCTCGATATAGCTGATGACCGCAGCTGCATCCTCCGGTTCGGCTTCGCGGATCAGGAGCGTTCTGCCGTCTTCAAGTTTGTGGTGCACTGGTGTCATGATCATTCGTTATGAACTCTTCGTTTCTGTTGCAGGGCGGTTCTATGTTGATAGACCACAAAGCACCATTCGCCGCGGTCTTTGATGTCCGCCGTGGCGGATGGCGTGCGGACACAAAGAAACCACAAAGGGTCTGTGCAGGACACTCGCATCAGTCCTGAAGTTTCCGAGGCAAAGGGAGACGGCATCACAACACCATGCCGGGGAACAGGATCAGCAGAAGCAGGGCGATCAACTGGATCAGGATGAAGGGGATCGCCCCCCGATAGATCGCGGTGGTCTTCACCTCCGGGGGGGCCACGCCACGCAGGTAGAAGAGGGAGAAACCGAAGGGTGGGGTCAGGAAGGAGGCCTGCAGGTTCATCCCGATCATTACGCCGAACCAGACCATGTCAATCCCCAGAGCCGCAGCGGCCGGTGCCAGCAACGGAACGACGATGAAGGCGATCTCGAAGAAGTCGATAAAAAAGCCCAGAACGAAGATCACAAGATTGGCGATAACCAGCAGCCCGACTTCTCCACCGGGGAGACCGGTCAGGTGCTCCTCGATCCAGATATCGCCGTAGAGTCCGCGGAAGACAAGCGTGAAGAGGGTGGCGCCGATCAGCAGGAAGATCACCATCGTCGTCAGCTTTGCGGTCTCGTGCGTCGTCTCCCGCACCCGTCCGAGCGTCAGCCGACGGTTCGGCAGCGCCAGCAGAACCGCACCGGCCGCACCGAGCGCACCGGCTTCGGTCGGCGTGGCGATCCCGGCAAAGATGCTGCCGAGAACGATCAGGATCAGAACCAGCGGCGGAAGCATGGCGAAGAGGATCCGGCGACCGAGCCGTTCACGCCCCGCCTCCCGAATCTCCTTCGACAGGGCGGGGACCTTTTCCGGTCGGAAAACCGCGATACCGGCAACGTAGAGGATATACAGAAGGGCCAGCAGTACGCCCGGAATCAACGCCCCTCTGAAGAGATCACCGACCGATATGCCCATCTGGTCGGCAAGGACGATCAGGACGATGCTGGGGGGAATGATCTGTCCGAGCGTTCCGCTTGCGGCGATCACGCCGGTGGAGAGTTCCTTCGAGTAGCCGTTGCGGAGCATCACCGGCAGGGAGATCATCCCCATCGCCACAACCGATGCGCCGACAATACCGGTGGCCGCCGCCAGCAGCGCGCCGACGAGGATCACGGCAATGGCCAGTCCTCCCCGGACCGGACCGAAGAGAAGACCGATCGTCTGGAGCAAATCCTCGGCAAGTCCGGATCGCTCCAGCATCGTTCCCATAAAAATGAAGAGAGGAATGGCCGGAAGAATTCCGTTGGACATGATGCCGAACGTCCGCTCCGACATCGCCCCCATGTAGGCCCAGTCGAAGTAGCCGAATTCGACGCCGAGGAAAGCGAAGAGGAGTGCGGTTCCGCCGAGCGAGAAGGCGACCGGGTAGCCGGAGAAGATCAGGAGGAGGGCCAGGAGAATCATCCAGAGGGCGAGCCAGTCGCCGAACCATTCAAGCATGTCTTTCCTCCACAGTCTTCTCCTGCATTCCGCTTGATTCATCCGTTCCGCGCAGTCGACTCCCGGCTCTCAGCGCCCCTGCGATCCCCTGCAACAGAAGAAGGAAGAAGGCGAGCGGAACCGCCGCGCGAATCGGCCAGCGGGGGAGTCCGCCCGGATCGGGAGACATCTCCATGATCCTCCACGACTCGACAACCGAAGGCCAGACGGCCCAGAGAATGAAGAGACAGAAGGGGATCAACAGAAGGAGAGAGCCGAGCAGGTCAACCCGGGCTTTCCCTTTTTCCGAAAGTCGCGAATAGAAGACGTCGACGCGGACGTGCAGGTCGCGGCGCAGAGCCCAGGGTGCGCAGAAGAGGAAGATCGCGGCGAACATATACCAGCCGGTCTCGATCCAGGTATTGGAACTGAGAGCGGTTCCGGTCTCACGATCCAGAAAGCGGGAGATCGCATTCCATGCCCCCACAATCACCAGACCGACCGCCAGCCATGAGAAAATGCGGCCGATCAGGTCGTTGAGGTTATCAATAAAACGGACGAGACGATTCATGCAATTCGATCAACTTGAACTTTGACTTCTTGTCGTGTCGGGCTTCAGGAGTTGTTTGAACTGATCGGCTGAGACGACTTGTACGCGCGGGAACTCAATGTCCTTTAATACATTAAAATGTCTGTCATGCGAAACAATGTATTCAGCACCGGCAGCAACGGCACAATCAACGAACTTGTTATCGTCAGGATCAACCGTGATCATCCCCCACCTGTAGAAGTGCGTTATCATCTCCACATCGGGAGCATTCTCAATAATCTGCATAATCACCGAAGCGAGGTTTTGCCCCATATGCCGGTCGATAATTTCTTCGTACTCCATCAGAATATCCGTAGTCACACAGAGAACTATTCGTTCGTCGATAAAGCGAATATCCGCCTGAACTCGGAACTACTTGGAAGCGAGACAGGAACATCATTGCTTTCCTCTCACGCACTCTCTTCGGCAAACGCAAACCGCGTATACGCCTCCTCGGCCAGACTCAGCCAGGCGGCCGATTCCTTTCGCCAGGCCTTGAAGGCGTTGTAGACTTTGGCGTAGGCCGGATCGGCGGCGGCCTGCTCTTCCATGATCTGCCGGGTCGCCTCCCGTGCGGCCCGCATCACATCGTCCGGGAAAGGCCGGAGAATCACTCCCGAATCGCGGATCGTTTTCAGTCCCCGTGCGTTGCCGGCATCGTAGGCGGCTGGCATCATCAGATTCGATTCGGCACAGGCGGTCTCCAGCACCCCCTTGTACTCGTCCGGAAGCTTCTCCCACGCATCCCGGTTGATGTAGTAGCTGACCATCGGTCCCGGATCCCACCAGCCGGGATAGTAGTAGTTCTTCGCCACCTGATGCAGACCGAGCTTCACATCGTCGTAGGGTCCGACCCATTCGGCCGCGTCGATCGCCCCCCGCTCAAGGGAGATGTAGACGTCGCCGCCGGGAATCATCTGGGCGGTGACGCCGAGGGCTTCCATCACCTTTCCGCCCAGTCCGGGGATGCGCATCTTTCTCCCCCGCAGTTCGCTCAGATCGGCAAAGGGCTCGCGGAACCAGCCTCCCATCTGTGCGCCGGTATTCCCTCCCGGAAAGTTGAGCACGTTGAAGTCGGCGAAGAGTTCCCGCATCAGTTCGAGACCGCCGCCGTCGTACATCCACGAATTCTGCTGGCGGACGGTCAGTCCGAACGGGACGGTACAATCGAAGGCGAGGGCGGGATTCTTTCCGATGAAATAATAGCTTGCGGTCTGGGCCATCTCCACGCTTCCGCGACCGGTCGCCTCCAGGACTTCCAGCGGCGGGACGATTTCTCCACCCTGATAGGTTTTGATCTCGAAGTTTCCTCCGGTCAGTTCCTTCACGCGGGCGGCCATCCGTTCGGCGGCACCGTAGAGAATGTCGAGCGATTTGGGAAAGCTGGAGGCAAGTCGCCACCGGACCCGTTCACGTTGTCCGGCCCCCTGCGTCCGGCGTCTGGCTCCGGGTCCCTCGCCGCATCCTCCGGCAACGAGTCCACCGGCAAGGAGTCCGCCGGCTGCCGTTCCCACCGCCCCTGTTCTGATAAAGTCTCGTCGTTTCATTCAGTATGGATATAGATAGTCTTGTCCTTCGCTCTCTCTTCTCTGCAAAGAGGATTCTCACGCTCTCATCGCCGCACAACAAATTCTCCCCGCCAACTCCCTCCTTCTCCCTGCACGTCGAGATAGTACGTTCCGGAGGGGAGAGGGCTCACGTCGAGGAGCAAAGGTGCGTCGGGTCGGAAGCCCTCTTCGCTCCGGACAACGCGTCCTGTGCCGTCAACAATCGCACATCGCAGCCTGGCGGAGAGAGGGACGGATTCGGGGAGTACTACCGTGATCGAGGAACGGGCCGGATTCGGCGCCACGACAAGTCGGCCGGTCGGTTTCATCTCCTCTGCCACACCCGATGTCCGATAAAGAGGAACGAACGCCGAACGATCGCACAACCCCAACGGCAGAATCTCCGCAAGCCGTGCGTCATCGATCCCGAAGAGGGGAGCGATCACCGAGGCGTAGTAGCAATGGAAATCGAGTTCGTGCGGGAGGTTGCCGAACCTGTCCAGATTCACCAGATCGGGGACGTTGCCGAAGACCCGTCCGCCGTTCACGTTTGCTCCGAAGACCATGTGGGGTGCGGCGGTGCCGTGGTCGGTACCGGGTCCGTTCTCCCCCACACGCCTTCCGAACTCCGAATAGGTCATGCCGACAACGCGATCGGCCGCGCCGAGAGACTTCAGGTCATCCTGAAACGCCCTGACTCCGTCACTGAGCGTCCGGAGCAACATCGGATGAACGAGCGCCTGTCCTCCGTGCGTATCGAAGTTTCCGAGCCTGACCTTGTAGATCCGCGTGCCGAGTCCTCCGGCGACAAGCCGGGCAATCACCGCAAGGGAGCGGGCGAAATCGGTATCGGGATATTCGACGAGGTTGTCGGCCTTCAGGGCGGCCGCACGAACGGTGTCGGCAAAGGTAATCGACTGTCGGTTGATCAGATCGATAAACTCCCACTCTCTTCCCGCCGGCGTGGTAACGTCCACTTCATCGCTCACGATCGGTCCGGCACCGACAAGGTCGTGGAACTCCTGCGGATCGGTCAGCGACATTGCGAGGGAGGCACCGATGACGGTGAAGATCGAGGAAGTGGCCGGGCTGATCTCGATTGCCGGAGGATCATCCGGCAGAACGTCGGGATACTCCGGATATTCTCCAACCAGATATCGGCCCAGCCACCCGGTATCCAGATACTGATCCTTTCCTCCTCCGGAACCCGTGTTCCAGATCTCGGTTCCGGTGAAGTGGGAAAGATTCATCCGCTCATACCCGATGTTCTGCACAACGGCCAGCTCACCATCGTTGAACATCCGGGCCATCCCCTCCATCTCCGGATTCATGCCGAGCAGCGATTGCCCTTCCAGACGAAGGACCGATTCCTTCGCCACACTGAGCGTAGGCCGGGCATTATAGTAGATCTCGTCCTCGAACGGTACCAGGGTATTCAGTCCGTCGTTCCCCCCCTCAAGCTGGATCACCACCAGCACACGATCTGTCGGGCCAAGCAAGGCAAGCCGCTCGTAGAACGGATTTGTCCCGGCTATCCCTTTCAGGCGCATTCCGTGGAGCGCAAAAGGTGTGGCCAGGACCGGAGGGACTCGTTTAAGAAATTCTCGTCGACGCATCGGGAATCAGGTTAACGTCTGGAACTTGGTTGTCAGGTTTGGTGATCGAGGGGGTGGCTTTGAGCTTTGAGCGGTCAGCTTTGAGCTTTGAGCAGTCAGCTTTCAGCTTTGAGCAGTCAGCTTTCAGCTTCAGGAAGCAGTGTGGGTTCGAAATCTCCAACTCATTGCTCACAGCTCACGGCTCATTGCTGA
>CAMLOB010000076.1 GCA_946481475.1 uncultured Chlorobiota bacterium
TCGATCACCACCGGATCGCTCAGCGGAACCTCATCGATCAGCGGAAAGTCGGAGTCGATCGGATGGACGTAGAGCCGGACGAAGTAATCGCACGTCGTGCAGGTGTCCACGCACAGAGCACTTGCCGTGATCGTGTCGGGTGTCAACTGATAGGTGATCATTACCTCAGTCGTGTCGGTGAAGGCGTAACGCTTTCCCGTGCTGAACCCCGAAGCTCCACGCGTCCGGTTTGCCCTGAGCGTGTCGACAAGCGAACCGCTCATTATCGGTTCGCTCGCATCGGCGAGATCGACCATGAGTGTGTCTCCCTGCCCCACCTTCAGCGCCGTAGCGATGGTCCGGCCGCCGTAGATCCAACTGATCGAGGTCACCTTGTTCGGACCGGTCACCATCATCTTGTAGACGCTCGTGTCGGCCGGCGCCTCGTCGCCGAACAGCCGGAGCAACTCCCGGTCGGAGGCCGAGGCGTAGTAGATCCGTGTCGTCCGGGCTTGCCCTCCGGCTCCTCCTGCAAGTCGGTACGTTTCTCCAACACCCCCGATCTCGTATGGTCGACCCGACCCGTCGGTCGAGAGAAGCACCCGGCTGAACGGGTAGCCGTCGGCATCCGGTATCTCCCCCCCCTCGGCCGTCTCCGTGCCGTCCCAATAACTCTGCAATGTGTTCGCGCCGGTCAACTGATCCGGATCGTCGAAGTTGCCGTCATCATCGAAGTGCTTTGCCCGGTAGGACTCGCTGCCGGTCTTCGTAAAGTTTGGTCGGAAGAAGAACCCTTGCGTACTGTCTCCCGTCGGGGCCGACATGAACCCGAGCGTGCTCCGTCCCTGAAAGTCGACCACCCCGTTCGTCACGTGGTACTGCCCCGTCTCGCTCTCGCGGGCCTGCGATTGCACCGGTCGTCCTCCACGCGTCATGAACGTCATCCCCTCTCCGATGCGTGATCCGTCCCCGTCCGGACCTTCGGTAAAGCCGCGGGAGTAGATCCAGTTCAGCGTGTCCTCGAACTGCCGGTAGAAGAAGGCGAACGTGTCGATGTCACCGTCCGTCAACCCGTCGAAATCGAGCACATCCCCATTCTCCGGCGCACGCGTCCAGACGCCCCAGTTGCGTGAGTCGCCGCTCCCGCCGGGGAAGATGCTCCCGATCGGGCGGGCACGCCACAGATACCATCCGGTCCCCTGAGCGATCGTCAGCTTCACCTCCTGCGCGGTTCCGTCTGTCTCGATCGTCATCGCCTCCTTCCAGTTGACCGTCGCCTTCACCTGCTCGACGTCGTCATCGTAGGAGGGTTCGGTGTTGAACAGCCGGAGGATCTGAAGCTGATAAGCCGGGAACTCATCGCCGCATCCGCTCGCGTTGTGCCACTCGAACGGGACCGGATTATCGGTCACCTCGGCGTTTATCACCCCACCGGCCGGGTCCTGATAGATGATCGGCTCATCCTGATCCGGCGAGACCCGGATCGGATCGACGGCATATTCATCGTCATAGCGAACGGTCACGCGAACGTCCGAGGTGACGCTCCCGCTGACCGAGTAGCTGTTGAGGATCACCCGGTACTCATCAACCAGATCGTGATCGGTCAGATCGGTGCCGCTGTAGGAGATATAGTAGACCTGTTCGGGAGCATCCTGATCGATCGAGAGAGAGACCGGATCATGAATAAGAAGCGTTCCTCCTCCCGGATCGGTATCGACCCCTTCGATGCGCAGAGAAGTCGAGACGGAGAAGGAGGTGGTTCCGTAGTTGTAGTCGTCACCGAGATCGAGCGTGATGCGAAGGGTTCCGGAATGGATCGAGAGATCGTTGCAGTAGTTCAGGCCGAGCGTGCCGGAGCGTGGGAGCATCCCGATCTGGGTGCTGGGGGTGCCGCTGAGGTCGGTATCGTCAAGCGTGAGATCGTCGGATGCCTCGACGTACTGGAGCGTAGGAACGAAGGAGGAATCCGACCGGCCACCTCCCTCCGGCACAAGAGGTTGATCCGGCACCGACGTACGTTGTGCCTGAAGTACCGAAACCGACACCAGTAGTGATGTCAGCAGGATCGCGAGTTTCCGGAGAGGGGTAGCCATGATTCTGGAGTTTGTATGGTGTTCGTGGACTGTTGAAGATCCGGGTCTCCGCAGCGGCAGATGAGCATATTGGAGATTCAAGGGATATCGGTTCACTCTCCCACTCTCCCCTGAAGTCGATATCCGTTGTATTCCGGTCGCAGTCTTCCTGCATCGTCAAGAACTTGTTCTCTGACCGGTCTGGTCAGATCAATCCCATCATATCGCCGATTGATCTCCTCGACCACGTATTCGGTCGAGACCGCAAGACCGCCGGGAGGATGTTCCAGCGCAAACCGGACGATTTCCCCGTCCGGACGGACATCAAGCGTGATCCGGTGAGCATTATAGAGCCGTTGTCGTTCCGGGAGAATCGCAAACGAGATACTCCTGTTCGCTCCCTCCCGTCGACACTCGACCGACCGTGCATGAACCGGCAGCGAATCCGAGAACATCTCCTGCATATGTCGTCGCGCAGCGAGGACATCCCGCCGGTCACCGAGGCCGACGACCCGAACCGTCTTCCTCCGGCTATCGACCACCACCAGCGTCGTGCTGTCCTGCCGCAGTTCGCCTGAATCCGAGCGAATCACGTAGACCGATCCGGCCTCGATGGTCTCCGACTTCATCGTCAGCGTATCCATATCAATTCCATTTTCGCTTCTCCGCACTGTCGTGACCGTCATCTTCCGATAGAGGGCAAAGCCCTCATCGGGAGGCTGGTTTCGCAGCGCCAGAGCCTCGGCGAGATGCCCGCGGCACTCGTCGCCGTCGGATTGTCCGTAGAGGCCGGCCGGAAGCAGCCAGACCGAGCCGGTGAGGATGGAGAGAATTATATGTTTGATGACGTTCATGATACGACCTGTCTCACTCGCCGCGCTGACACACGGCGCCATGTAGTGGCACACGCGCAAGGCGTGCTTATTTCAATACCCGGAGTTGGCCGGTGATGATCTGTTCTTCGTCGCTTCCGCTTATCGTGATTCGATAGTGATAGAGGCCGGATTCTATCCCTTCGGTTCCGATTCGAAGCGACTGCTCACCCGACCCCACATAGCGTTCTTCACGATGCAGGACTCTCCGTCCCAGAAGATCCACCAGCTCCACACTCACCCGTCCCCCTTCGGCTGAGGCAAACCGGAGTTCTGTCCCGTCAGTGCATGGGTTTGGTACCGCTCGGCTTTCTCCGGTCGTCAGGACTCTTCGTTCTTCCGCCACACTTGATGTCGGAAGCGAGTCGACGACAAGGATTGTTCCGCCCACCCATGGCTCTTCAGGGCTCGCGTAGTAGAGCGTATCCCGTGTTTCTCTTGATGCTCGGACTGTCCAGATACCACGAGTGATATCTTGCTGCTTTATAAAATCGCCATCATACACACCCTGAGTTCCTCCAATCGGGATCGTATAGAATTGGAAGTAGAACTCACGTTCCGGCTCTCTGACATTAAACACATAGAGGCTGTCCCTCACCACGATCAACGTATCCCCCTCGATTCCGTTGACCGCACAGCCTCGTGAGGAACCGATGCCGTAGTACGGATGTGCAGGCGTCTTGTCGACGACCGTTACCTTGAACGTGTCGACGCGGGACTGCTGCGCCTGAAGCGTCGTGATTGTGATCGCCACACCGAGAGCTGTGAGAACGAGGAGCCGGTTGATGTTGTAATGCATTGCGTTTGTCTGGTTCATTGTGTTCCTGTTATGCCGCGCTGACGCACGGCGCCATGTAGGGGCGCACGCGCAAGGCGTGCTTACTTCAATACCCGGAGTTGACCGGTGATGATCTGTTCTTCCTCGCTTCCGGTTATCGTGATTCGATAGTGATAGAGGCCGGATTCCATCCCTTCGGTTCCGATACGAAGCGACTGTTCGCCCGACGGCACAGAGCTCTCTTCACGATGCAGGACTCTCCGTCCGAGAAGGTCGACCAGTTCCACGCTTACCCGTCCCCCTTCGGCTGAGGCAAACCGGAGTTCTGTCCCGTCAGTGCATGGGTTTGGTACCGCTCGGCTTTCTCCGGTCGTCAGGACTCTTCGTTCTTCTGCCACACTTGATGTCGGAAGCGAGTCGACAATGAGCATTACACTTCCCATCCACGGCTGATCAGTGCTTGCATAGTAAACTGTGTCGGGTGTTTGCCTTTCTGCTCTGATATGCCAGATTCTTTGCGGAGTAAATTTCTTCTCAATAATTTCATCGTAAAATCCTTGTGTTCCTCCTATTGGTATAGAGTAGAAGTCAAAGGAATAATCATCGCTGACTTCTTTCAGGTCAAATACGTAAAGACTATCTCTTGCCAGAATCAACGTATCTCCTTCAACTCCATTCACTGCATATCCCAGGGTAGATCCCACACCGAAGTATGGATGAGCCGAAGTTTTTTGGACGACCGTTACCTTGAACGTGTCGATGCGGGACTGCTGTGCCTGAAGCGTCGTGATTGTGATCGCCACACCGAGAGCTGTGAGAACGAGGAGCCGGTTGATGTTGTAATGCATTGATTTCATAGAGTTTGATGGTTTATCTGCCGCGTCGCGCTGACGCAGGGCGCCATGTAGTGGCGCACGCGCGAGGCGTGCTCGTCCTGCCCGCTGCGCTGACGCACGGCGTTACCAGGTAGCGCACGCGCGAGGCGTGCTCATAATGTCTTTATTCTAATGTGATTGGTTCTCGTGCTGAATGTCTATGGTCTATTTTGATTGGTCCTGAGGGAGGTTGAACTCTCCACCCTCAGAATCGATTCCAAGGGAGCGGACCAACGTACGTTGTTCCAGGCTCAGTTGCCGGAGCCGTCCTTCGATCTTCTCGCGCTCTTCATCAGTCCCGGCCTCTTCCAGTTCGGCTTCCAGTCGGGCCGATTCCTCGCCCAATCTCTCGAATGCTTTGATGTGTCCTTCCTGTTCTTCGGTCAAATGGTCGTATTTCTCCTCAAGTAGAGAACGGAGTCTCCCCGGGTCAAGACCGAGTGTCCGGACCTGATAACCGGACAGATCAAGGTGAAGGTTGAGGAGATCGGCTCCGAACACCGTCTCTTCTCCTTCGGCTCCCCGGCCGGATCCGCTGCCGAATTGCAGCGAGGGAGACCCGATATATGTAGTCCCGGTAAAGGGAGAGCCTTCGCCGCTCCAGTCACGCGGGACACCCGGGACGTGGCCGTGGGCATCACCGAGCGTGTACATCCCCCGCGATGTCTCGATCATCGAGGCATACGGTCCGGAACGCCCGTCATAGATCGGATATCCACCGAAGCCTCGGTCATCGAATCCAGCGACCGGCCGGAACGTCGACGGATCAAAGACGGAGGCTCCGGCAATCGCGTCGGACGGCTGAAATTTTGCGTCGTCAATCCAGAGCGTCGCCCCCCCTTCATTCCGGAAGCGAATCGACATCGTATTCCCTGCATTATAGTAGGTATCAAGGGAATCGCCGTGGAAGAACGCCTCGTACAGGATCCATTCTCCCACCCGCGCTATACGTTCCGGGACAACAAGCGATGAGGCGCCGGAAGCGTACTTCAGCCGGATATCGTCATCGTCGTGCGTCGACCAGAACCGGAGCAGACCTCCTTTATCAAACAAGTGATCGTTCAATGTGATCTGCATCCCGTACGTGCTTTGCGAACTTCCTCCCAGAGTAATCGACGTTGTACCGGCGTGCCCCCGTTGATCGGTCACATTTCCGCTGAAGTCTCCGTCATCAAACGTCTCGAAACTCTCGAAGGCGACCGTCCCCTCCTCCGCATTCCAGGCGGAGAGGATCGGCAGCAGATCATTATCCGGTCCGTAGCCGAAGAGCGTGATGCCGGATCGCCCGAGAGGATCAATCGAGCCGTACGGCACGTTGTGCCGGTTGATGTGCGTGACGCTCCCCAGCTGTATCCAGTGAGTTGTGTCGCTCGACCCCGGCTCGGTCCAGTTGAAGAGGGAGAACTCGTTGAAGACTCCCCCGTCTTTGTAGATACGTTCGAGGGCATTATGGTCGCTGGAGGGGACGACATCGGTACGGTAGATATAGGCTGTCCGCGGAGACCAGCGTCCCCGTTCCCCTTTCTCGTAGGCGTTCGGATTCCCCGCCGTCGAACCCACTCCGCCACCATCATAATCGACGGTATCGCTGATGACCCCGGCAGAAGCGGCAATCACGCCGGTGACGGCCCGCAGTGCCGGATTGTCGCCGCAGAATGTGAAGTTCAACACTCGCTGTTCGGTCGGATTCAGTCGGCGACGGTGCAGGTCTGCAAGGTATCCGATAGACCGGAAGACGATCTGTCCGGCATCGTCCAGATCGAACCAGCCGCCGATCCCCTGATCGACGATCGTATCGGTGTAGGTAGCCATGCCGATGAAGATCGTGTCGCCGCTGGTGCTGAAACTCCACGATTCACCGAGTCCCGATACCGTCGCGCATGTTCCGGTCGTGTAATGTCGCAGTTTCAGATTCGCATCGACGTTCGACGAGTTAATGGTTCCCGACCCGGTTCCATACATCGAATTCAACGTACCGACAAGGGCCAGACGACCGGCGGCATCTCCCCCGGACCAGGTAATGTTTGCCCCTGTGGCCACTTCGGCAGCAGTCTCACCGTAGGTTGTCACACCGCCGAGAGAAGCACCCGGAACATTTGCCCGACCACTTCTGATCACCTCAATATAGACCTGTCCGTTCCGCGCAAAAGCCGGATCAAGTGCCGCATTGTAGTTCAACGAAGAATCGAGCAGCACAACATTCCCCTGTATCGCCTCGACGTGATATCGACCGGCATCGGTCTCCCCACTCTGCGGCGTGACAAGCGTCAGCTCCACCAGATCGCCCGGTGTCAGTTTCTTCAGCCAGGTATTCTCGCTTCCTCCCGGAAAATCGAGGTAGGCGGTTGTCCCGCTGGTTCCTTTGTAAACGGCGAACCCGCCGGCGGTATCGATAAATGCCCGTTGATTCCCCGAGATCGGACCGAGTTCGGGATAACGTTCGGCAAGGGGGACGGCATAGCTGTGGTATGTTCCCACATGTCCCCCCGGAGACTGATGCAGCGTCTTGCCGTCGAACGCATCGCGTGAACGGGTCAGGACCGGACTTCCCGAACGGGGATCGAAAGCAACATTCTCCACATAGTTATAATTACCGTCGGCAAACGAGAGAACTCCCGGATAATCAATGATCTTCGTCGTCACATGCGTGGAAAGCTGTGAGTTGTCGACAACAACGTAGGGGGCACCGGAAAAGAAGATGAACCCGGCATCCGCCTCCACTGTAAGTTCATCGATGTAGGAACCGTTGCGCCTGGTTGCGTGGAGGACCTCCATGGTTTTGCCGGGATAGCCGTAGCGGATCGAGTCGCCGAAGCGGTAGAGCAGAGGGATGGAATCTCCCGGCTGGAAGTAGACGTTCTCTGTCGAAGCGCTGATGATCCAGTCCCGCTCGAACGGCGTGTAGATGCCGCCGGCGACAAGTTGTCTGCGAACATGTCCCGGCATACTCGTCCTGACAAACCGCACTCCCTGTGTTGTGAAGGCAAGATGCTCCTTCTGATGGTAGACCAAAAGATTACTGAATAGCGGAGAGGGTTGATACTCGTCAAGGGCCAGCTCTGTGTAGTCGACGCTGCGACCGATTCCCTTATAAAATTTATCCCACGGATAGTCCCGATACGTGTAGAAATCGACTATACTGAAGCCCGATGTCGTCGCCCCCTGATGGATCGGATGGGCCACAACACGTGAGTACCCGACATAGGGCGAAGGGAGCAGGGTCTCGCCGATCGGTCCTTCATTACGCGGGCGATCCCGTCCGGCAACAATTTTGCCCTCCTTGAAATCCTCGTCGTCGTTCCGTTCGCGATAGGTGACAAGAGCATTTTCATCCCGGATCGCCGTCGGTTCGTTCGATGCGACCCCGCTGCTCAGGATTTCATTCCGCTCCGGGTCATAGACCTCGTAGCGATATTCGGTCCCATAGAGTGCGGAGTCTCCCTCGATCCCCGGATCGTAGGAGAGCAACCGCTTGACGCGCAGCCCTCCCCCTTTCTTCGCCGTGAGCATCGGGATACGAATCCAGGAGTTATCGTAGTCGATCTTCTTGCAATACCTGGTGTCATCAAAGCCGATGTATTTGGAGGCGAGGCGAGACTGCAACTCGAGATCGGTGCCGTACTTGACTCCCTCCCTCGGCCCGAGCTTTCCCCGTTTGCGTTTGCGGACGTAATCGAGACAGATTTTTTTCGGGAGACCGAACTCATGCTTGTCGCCATCTTCATTTTGGCCGATCAGCTTCACGTAAAGAGCATACCACTCGCCCGCCTCACCGCTGTCAATCGTTTCGATCCCGGTTTCGGCAAGGTCGGCATGTCCCGTGATAAACTCGGAATTGTACTCAGGGTTAGTGATGCTTGGATTAGTTCCTTTCAACGCATAGAGGAACCGGAAGAGAAGACGTTGATGGCGTTCCGCTTCCTTGTGGATCAATTCTCTGACCCTTGACACCTCTCCATAATCTGTTGAGTCAACGCCGATATCGGACAGGCGGAGGAAGTACTTATTGAAGGTAGATTGGTCATCAGATTGCTCACCGTACTCCGCCCCCGGCGTTTCAACCAACGAGACCATCGCCAGTGCCGGTCGGTCCTGAACAAACGCATAGTCATCTTCCTCGTACTGGATATGCATCTCACCTCCGGTTGCCGAGCGGATCCACTTCAGTTGCCATGCGGCCGGATCCCAGGTGGATGTCTCGTTCTGCGGGACATAGGGGGCGTACCTGTCGAGTCGATCAGTCCCGCCGGGCCTGTAGTCTCCCCAGGGATCAAAATCAAACAGCGAGTAGTCGGGATTCTGCATTGCGTCGGTCAGGTTGTCGGCAAAAGAGGTTACCTCCGGATATCGGGCCTGCATCTCTGCGGAGTAATCCGCACTCTTTTTGTACTCGTAGCCGAAGAGGATCGGGTGGATGGTGGCGTTCTTCACGTTGTGGCTTTCGGTCCAGACCTTGCTCAGGGTGAGCATGCCGTAGCGATCCGAACCCGATTCAATGACGGAGTTCGGCATGTTCTCCCGAAGGGAATAGTCATACTCGAAGTGAACGGTGGTGAGAAGGCTGTCGGGATTGCCGTCCGAGCCTTTGGTATAGAGTTCAATGCGATCGAGATAACGGGGGTCCCAACCTGTGGAACTCTCTGGAACTCCGGCGGTCTGACTCCCTGCGTATTCATCAAGAAAGATGGGATTAAGGATATACACAGGAGACTGTGGCAAGTACCCATCATTCCGACGCCCTGTTATCGAGTCATTGAGAATAAAAAGAGCTACGTGGGTTTTGGTTTCTATACGCTCAAGATAAAATCGCTCTCTTTCACCATAACTATAGCTGCCAAGATCATCCTCAGGATCAGAAATTTCAACCGGATCATAAGAAAGCCCGTTGAATGGTTGCCGCCAGAAATCCCAGGTTAAAAGATCTCCTTTATCTTTTCGATACCGGAACCGAGTCCATCCTCCCAAATCATCATCGGTTGCACCATCTCCGGTCAAGTCAACATAGTCTGGTGTTGTCACCTCTGTAAGAAGCCAGGCCGTTGCATAGCGTTGACGCATTTCGTGTCCCACAGCCGTCTGATTCGAAAGACGATCCGTCCAGCGATAGGCCCGCAAATTGTGGTGAATATTGGCGGCACTGTCAAGCTTGATGTTGCGTAACCCAAGCTGCATAGTACGTTCGCCTATAGCAAACACCGGCAACCCGTAGACAAATTGACTTCCTCCCGGGCCGCTGAGAGCGAACTCTCCGATCTGTTCCGGAATTTTCTCTCTCTTCGACACATAACTCCGCGAGAGCGAATCCCGATTCCACGACTTATAAAACTTGCCGTTGACCGTATCGAGCATATCATTGTGGCGGGTAAAGCCGATATAACTGTTGCGTCCCGGACGTTCCCAATCCTCAAGTTGCAACCGGAGATCGGATGGAGGGACCGGATAGCGGTCAACGTCATTGATTCCCAGCAACTCAAGCGCATCTCCGATCAACCCGGAACGCTCGACGATGGCGGCTCTGACTGCGCGATCATCATTATCATAAAGAAGAGCACCTCCCATATCACCTGAGAACCGGAAGAACAATCGTTCCTCCCCGATAGAAGGGAAGGACTGCCAGGCACTTGCTTCCGGATCATCCCAGGCTCCGCTCTTGTACTCAACCGATCCGTCTCCCCAGCGGTATCCCCCGCCAAACCCCGCACCGACAATAATGTTCGGTATATCCGTTGAAATATCCAGCTCACTCTCGACTGTATTCTGATGAAATGTTCCGGCATTACGATAGAACGCCCGGAACTGTCCTCCACCACTGACGTGGAAGACGTCGGCATTGCTGAAGGGAACCGGCAGGAGATTGTCGTTCAGATTGTATGGAACATCCCGCTCGTAGGCATAGTCCATAATATCTTTCTCTCCCGCCTTTGCCGACTGGAGATAACCGATACCTTTCAACTTCGTTATTGGCTTGGGGCGTATCTCAGCAGCCACAGACTGTTCGGTCTCGTTGAAACCGGCAACGACTCCCGGAGTGAACGTAACATCAACGCCGAATCCGAGTTTGTCCACCTCTCCTTCCAGTGCTACCGCTGCGGGCGGATCCATGGAGAAATCGTTGATTCGGAATGTCTGGAAAAACGTCCACAGGCTCGGCGACAGCACTCCTTCCCAACTGCCGTCTCCATTATCGTTCGTGTACTGTAACGAACCGGACTGTCCAAACAGGCTTCCCCCTATCGATGCGCTCCAGGAATTTCCGAAACCGGTACGACTGTTGTATCGCTTACTGAAGGAGAGGGATCCGCTTATCGGCACATCAACGCTGGCCCCTTCGCTGTTCAGCAGGCTTTCGCTGGTAATTGTGTAGTCGACAGGAATCTTATAGTAGTAGGTGATGGAGTCATCCCAGTCATCCGGAAACCCCCTCTTCTCACGCACGATCGAGCCCGGATTCAGCGACCAGCCGTAGCCCACCCAGCCGACTTCCGCGTTCGGGTTCGTTCCCGCCCGGTACGAGAGGGAGATCGTGTAGCTGCTGCCGTACGGGCCCGGCACCGTCATCACCGGAAGACCGTAGGTGAAGTCGCCGGTGAACTCGTTGACGTTCGGTCCGGCCGGGACCGGAGAGCCGGTGAACTCCGGTTGAAGGGGACCGCCCCCCTGCGCCAGGAGTGTCGTCGCGGACAGGACCAGCAGGGCGGTCAGGGTCGGGAGTCTGTGTGTTGGGG
>CAMLOB010000077.1 GCA_946481475.1 uncultured Chlorobiota bacterium
GGACGGGGGCGGACTTGGAACTGTACATCAGGTGAAGTTGCCGTTTTTCCAGTTCCGCAAGTTCACTCATCAGATTCAGGCGCTCCTGCAGTCGCATCAGCCGTTCGGGCGAACCGTACAGCAACTGGAACAACGCCCGTCCCGCTTGCCGTTCGAGATAAGCGGAATCCTGTTCGGAGAGTGTTTCGATCCGCGGCGTATCGGGGAAGGGGAGATCCGGCCTCGAAGGGCTGAAGGATTCGGCTGCCCGGAGTTCGGTCGAAAACGTGTCGTCGGGGAGAAAGAGTCGGTCGAATACTCCGGCACGGTAGAGGACAAATCCCGTTGCCAGAAGAAGCGAACTGCAGATGGCAGCGGTTTTGATGAAGAGACCGGATCGATCCATGATCTGTACTCCTTTTTTTCGAAAATAGATGGGGAGCGTAAACTGTACAAGGAATCGGTTTCGGGATCGGACGTGGTGAAGGAGGAGTGTGACCTCTTGTGCCGCTCACCCTCCGGCACTTCCATTCCGGTTATCGACTTCCCTCTCCTTGTTTGTCCCCTTCGCACTCGGTTACCCCTCGTGTCGTTCGTCCCCCCTGATCAGATATGCCTGCAGGCTTCCCCCGACCGACATCCCGATCTTCTTCCTGATCCGTCCCCGATATGTCTCGACGCTTCGGGGTTCGATGTTGAGAATGCGGGCGGTCTCCTTTGTTGTCAGGCCGATCTTCAGCAGTGCGCAGACCTTCAGTTCGGTCGGACTGAGATTCGGATGGCGGGCGGCGAGCCTTTCAAGGTAGTCGCCGTGAACGTGCCGGAACTGCTGTTCGAAGGTCTCCCATGACCGGCCCGTATCGATTGCGCCGTCGATCTCGCAGAGAAGAGAGGCGACCTGCGATTTCATTCTTCCCGGTCCCTCTCTTCCGAGATCCTTGAGCTTCCGTCGCAGCTTTTCAAGAAGATCGTTCTTCTGCGTCAGAAACATCGCCGTGGTCGTCAGTTCTTTCTGCCGATGTTCCCCCTCGGACTGCAATCGTTCTTTTTCCAGACGAAGTATCTCGGCCTGCTTCTCGGCCAGTTGTCGCGAGCGCTTCTGCCGTTCCACTTCGTGGATCACCGACAGCCGCAGATAGCGTCGCTCCGATTCCTCATTCCCGATTTCCGAACGGAGTCGTTCGAACTCTTTGTGGTGGGCGAGCGCCCGGGCATATTTTCGTAGCCCTTCGTATGCCCGGCTGAGAGCCGCGTGAATCCGGATTTGCTCTCGGCGCAGATCATACTCTCCGGCCGTCTCCATCGCTTCGTTGAGTCTTCGGAGAGCCTGATCTCTGTCCGTTTCAAGGAGCAGTTCGCCCTGTTCGGTAAGGAGGAGGACGGTCTCCTTCGGCAACCCGATCTGTCTGAACATCTCCAGAGCCTTGTTCAGCGATGCAAGTGCGAAATCAATCTCTCCTTCTCTTCTGTGGAGACGAGCGGTTCCCAGAAGGGCCAGACCAAGATTTCGCCGGTCTTCGCCTGCGGTACAGATGTCGATACAGCGTCGGTAGTAGGCGGCGGCTTCGTCATTTCGGTCAAGATCGGCACAGACGTCGCCGAGGTTGATGAGCGTCGAGGCGATTTCGTAGGGGTTGCCGAGGGATTCCTTGAGCTTCAGACTCTCTTCCAGATAATCCCGTGCCTCCTGGTGGCGACGCAAATTGCAGTGCAGACTTCCGAGATTGTTCAGCACCAACGCCGTTCCCCGTATATCGCCGATCTCCTGACTCGTCTCCAGAGCACGACGGTACCAGTTGAGGGCGGCTTCGAAATCTCCCGCGTCGATCATCACGCTGGCGATGTCGCCGACCACTCCCGTCTCCTGCAATCTCTGCCCCAGATCTTCAAAGAGTTCAAGACTTTGGTAGAGATCGGACAGACCTTCCCGCCACTTTCCCCGTTCGTAGCGGAGCAGCCCGAGGTTGTGCAGAAGATTCGCTTTTCCGAGACGATGATCGATCTTCCCGGCCAGCTCGATACCCTCGGCCAGATACGCTTCCGCCCGGACAAAGTCGTCCCGATGCAGGGAAAGATAGCCGAGGTTTCCCAGAACCGTGATCCGATGCCGGACGTTTTTCAGTTCTTCGGACATCTGCAGACTTGTGGTGTAATGCTCAAGTGCCTGATCGTGGTTTCCCCGATAGGTCTCGACGTTCCCGAGATTTGTGGTCATCAGCATGATCTGCAACCGGTCGTCGAGCTCCTCGAAGATTGAACGTGCTTCGCAGAAGTATTTGTGTGCTTTGTCGTAGGTGTGGCGATGGGCCGAGGCGATGCCGAGATATTCCAGAAGACGACCGTAAAGCTTCCTGTCTTCACCCGATGCCGTCTCTTCACGGATTCCCTCTCCAAGCTGCAGCACGCGTTCACTGTCGGTGTAGAGGAGGTGGTGCATCAACGCAATGGTTGCGTCGTGCCGCTCCGACCGGTCTGCGGCGGCCGCAAGGCGGGCTTCGATCTCCGCAACGGCAGATCCGGCCGGTTTTTCGGATGGACTGTTCATGGGGAAATATAGGACGAGCGGTACGAGGGGAACAAGGGAACGAAGGGGACAAAAGAACAGTGCGAATCCTGCTGACGCCCGCGGGCACAAAGCTCACCGATGATTGCTCACAACTAACAGCAAAATCTCATAGTTGAAAGCTGACTGCTCAAAGCTCAAAGCTGAAGGCCGACTGCTCAAAGCTGAAGGCCGACTGCTCAAAGCTGAAGGCCGACTGCTCAAAGCTGATAGCCGACTGCTCAAAGCTGAAAGCTGACTGCTCAAAGCTGAAAGCTGACCGCTCAAAGCTCACCCCTGATGGAAAAACGCCCGAAGAGCAGGCGGAGGTTCGGTCGGCAGGCGAATCCGCAACATTCCGCCCGCTCCGGACGTGGACTCTTATTGTCGTGTCTTCTCTTCCGCAGTGTGCATCGCAGAAGGGTGAGAAGTCAGCGAAGAAGAATGATGTGTGCAACCGATTCGCGAACGATGCCTGCGTCGTCGGTGATGCGGAGTCGTGCCAGATAGAACCCGCTCGCCGCTTTTCTTCCTCGTTCATCCGTACCGTTCCAGGCAACCACAAGGTTCCCGGCGTTTCTGTTCTCCTCAAGCAGCCGGATGATGTCATCTCCCCGCTCGTCCAGAATCGACAGTTCCACGCGGGATCGCTCCGGAATTCCGACTTCGATGCCGACCCGACCGTAGCCGGGGTTCGGTGCGATCCGGAGTGTCTGCTCACGCTTCGCCGTCACTTCTTCCACGTCAACGCCGGACGGAGCGTCGATGATGATGCTCAGGATGTTCCCGGCGGCATCATAGCGATAGCTGACCGATGAGCCGTCGTCGTAGACGACTTTGACCAGCCTGCCCGCATCGTCATACTCGTAGGTCTCGGCCACAAGAGCGTGAGGATCTGCCGTTGCGCACAGGAGAAGGAAGAACGTGACGTATACGAGCTTCTTCATAGGATATACTCCGGACGTATTGTTCACTGATCTGCGTTTCATTGCCCACCTCCCCGTAACAGATACTCGAGATCACCGAAGCCCTCCCAGAATCCGTTAAGCCATGCCCAGAAGACCGATGCCTGTTCGGTCTGCCGTGGATTTGCACGGTTCCCTTCCCGGGGGGCGCCGGGAGTCGTCTGCGGAGCCTTCGGTTGCTTCGGCTGTCTCGCTTGTTCCTTTCCTTTCCCGACATTTGTCCCCTCTGCTCCGCCCGAGGCGATTGCCGCTCCCCCTGCGGTAACCGGTTCGTCCGTCAGTGGGATGTCCACTTCATACAAGTCAGTTCCGGCAATCGGAATTGTGGTCAGAGCGAACGGATGCTGTGGAAGAAAACTGCCGATGGGGAAGTTATTCCGGATATGCTCCGACAGTCCGGCACTGCACATGGCGAGGGTCTCCTCGACGATCCGACTCTGCTTCGGCTGGAATCCCTCGCTCCCGTTCTCATCTTCCCTGCGAGACATTGCAAGCCCCAACACCATCATCCCGTATGAGTAGAGCCGATCGGAGGGATCCCGTCCTTTAATCCTTAATTCACGTGCTAATTTCCGCATGTAGAGTGAAGTGTAGGTGTGGAGAACATGGGGCAGTTCAAACTCCCCCTTGTCATCGGAGATCAGCACGTCCATATTCCAGTTTCGCTTGGTCATCCCGTCGATGTCGACGTAGGTGATCGGATCTCCTGCGGTGTACTGATACGGATTGATCTCCTTCGGAGCGGTCGACCGGTGAGGGTCGGGTGAGAGAAAGCGGCCGACCGATCCGTCGTACCAGCGGGCGCGCATGTTGTAGAGGTCTCCGCCGAGCGAAATCGTCCCGTACTCTCCGCCGAAGGTAAATATGTTCCCTCCCTCTCCCTGACTGTCGAGAAGTGATCCGTAGGGAAGGTAGGCGTAGCTTGCCGTGATCGATCCCTCTTCATCTGTGAGAAAGAGCACGGATCCGGACTCGTTGAAATGATAGTACTTCTTCTCACCCGTCAGGGCATCAACCCGTGCCAGCAGACGTCCCCCCGGCGTGTGGATGTAGTAGAAGGCATCGGAGCCGTCCCGTCGCTCGACGGAGATCGAGGGAATTCCGAGTCCGTAGTTCCAGACGAATTCCTGCTCTGTCCCGGCCCTTGCAACGCTCAGGAGATAGCCGTCGGCGTTGTACCTCATGTCGGTCCGTTCCCCTTCGTCGTCGATTGATCGCAGGCGTGAGGCAAGATCCCATCCGTAGGCGGCGTTCCCTTCCCGGATGATGCGTCCCATCGCGTCATGTGTCGCTCCGTCACGCTCGGCTGCGGCGTTGTAGGTGAAGGCCCGGGTTGAGGGGGAGAGGGTGGCGGAGAGAGGAAGGTCCCGGGTTGCCGAGATGATCCTTCCGACTTCGTCCCGCTCAAAACGCATCTCCGCCAGGTTTCCGTGCAGGATGGCGCCCCACCGGTCATCGGCGTCATACTCGTAGCGGGTCGTCACCCCGTTCGGACGTTCGATCCTCTCCAGCTTCCCCTCGCCGTCGTAGCTGAAGGTGATCTCTTCTCCCGTCCAGTCACGCACGGTCTTCACCCGTCCGTCGATATGGTACTCGTATTCGATCCGTTTCCCCGGAGCAACGGTTATCGCCGTCGGACGCCCTCCGGCATCCCGTTCGATTGCGATGCCGCCGGAATTTGTGAGGGCTCCGGTTGCGTCATACGCGAATGTCGCTCCCGTTGCCGCAGTCGTGCGTCCCGTCGCATCGCGCTCATAGGTGATCTCCGTCCCGTCCGACCAGCGTTCGGCGACGACGTATCCCCGTTTGTCATAGGTAACGACTTTCGATCCCATACCTTCCGGAAAGATCACCGAGTCGACGCGGTTCCGCGCATCCAGGCTCAGACGGGTCTGCCGTCCGAGCGGATCGCGCCGGAGAACCATTCGTCCGGCATCGTCAAATTCCGATTCCCACCGGTATCCGTTCGGATCGATGATGGTCGTTGCCTGTCCCAGTCCGTTCCGTTCGTACCGGGCCTCGATCCCTTCCTCTTCGGCAATGCTCGTCGGTTGGCCGTTTCCGTCATACGTAATAGCTGTTGCCTTCCCGGTCGGCTCCACCACCCGCATAATCCTTCCGGACTCATCCCGCTCAAGCGTGAAGGTCTGGCCCCGCGGCGAAGTCATCGAGGTGATGAATCCTCTGCGGTCGTAACCGAACTCCGTGACGTTGCCGAGCGGATCTTCCACCCGAACCACACGCCCCTCCGCATCCGACTCCTGCGTGAATCGGCGACCGGCCGGATCGACAACCGCAGTGACGAGCCCGCGTTTGTCATGCTCGAACCGCAACAGCCCTCCGCTCCGGTCCCTGAGTTCGGAGAGTCGGCCGAACGAAGTGAAGTCGAACGTCAGAGCGTTTCCCAGCGGATCGGTGATCGTATCGATCCGGTCGGCCGCATCGTAGCGGAAGCGGGTTGTCTCTCCGTCCGCGTCGGTGATCGCAATCAGATTGCCGTTCGGATCATACTCAAGGTTTTGTTCCTTCCCCTCCTCATCGGTCAGACCGACAAGCCGGTCGCTGTGATCCCAGGCGAACGATCGCGACGTTCCGTCTCCCCACGTCGCTTTGACGAGACGACTGAAACGGTCGTAGTCGAACCGGGTGACGTTTCCGGAGGGATCGGTGATCGAGGCGATGTTCATGTCCGGGGACCGGGTGTAGCGGTAGACGCCCCCGGTCGGTAACGTTTCGCTCAGGAGGAGTCCGCGGTCGTTATATGTGTAGCTGAAGACGTTTCCCGAGGGATCGGTATAGCTCACAAGGTTTCCCTTTTCATCATACTCGAATCGCCGTTCCGTTCCGTCGGGAAGGAATTCACGCGAGATGAAGTAGCGGGGAATTCCCCGCACGGTTCGATCTCTGTACACGTAGTTCGATATCTGGCGACCCTGATCCTCGAACAGGCCGGGCAGTCCATTGACGTGATAGCCGAACCTGACGGAATCCCCAAGGCGGTTCAGAACGGTTGCGATTCTGTTCCGGTCGTATCCGATGCGGACGCCGTTATTTTCCTGATCGATGTATTCGATCAACGTCTTTTCCCCTTCACCCGACAGGAACCGGTTGTTATGGCGGTGCGTGACGGTATCTCCGTCCGGATCAACGATAAACGTGAGAGGAGAATCGGGAGGGTAGATGAAACGGGATTCGTTTCCGAACGCATCGCTCTGGCGGATGACCCGAAAGAGCGTGTCGTAGACGTTCGTGTAATGCTTGTTCCCGGCCGGATAAAATGTGCTGTTGAGAAGGGCGCGGGGTGTGGCCGGAGAGGTCAGATAGAAATATGTCGTCCGTCCGCCCGACGGATCGGTCATCTGGAACAGGTTCCCTCCGAATCCGGAGCCCGACCGGAAGGTGAACCGGACCTCACGTTCGCCGTCGCCGACCGAGACAAGGCGTCCGAGCGTGTCGTAGCTGAAGTAAAGGGAGCGTCCGAGACCGTCGGTGACCTCTGCAAGAAGACGATTGTTGTAGCTGAGCTGAAGCCGGTTCCCGCGGCCGTCTTCCATTGCCGCCAGAAGTCCGTCCGGTCTGAAGAGATAGAGCAGAGGATCGGTCGGTTCGCCGTAGATGAGCGTGTCAACGAACGAGGTAAGCCACTCGTTCCGTCCGTACGAACCGGAGAGACGCCACGTCGTGCCATCCCGGACGAAATCGACCGGTCGACCGTCCGGAAGGACGATCCGCACGCTGTCTCCGCGGCGCAGAGCGGCCGCATCGTAGTTGTGGCGCCATTGCCGTCCCAGTATCGGAAGGGTGGAGACCTGCGGTTGCTGACGGGAGGAGTAGCTTCGCTGAAAGATCAGGGGCATCGGTCCCGGCAGCTGCAGATCGGGTTCGGCGGTGAAGAAAAATTCTCCCGTCAGCGTGTTGACCGGATCGTTTGCCGTGCCGTGGTACGGATGGAAACCTGACCAGAGTTCTTTCTTCGACCACCGGACGTCGGCCGGCGTTTCGAACGAATCGAAGATGTCGGAAGCTCCACCGTCGGCCGGTTCGATCGTAATGGTGAGCTGATAGAGTCCGGCAGGGGCCGGGAATGAGAGGGAGAGAGGATAGTTCTCGCAGAGAGCCGGGATTCGTTTCTCCTCCTGCAACGTGAAGTTCCAGAAAAATCCGGGCGTACTGATGTTGGTGAACGAGTTCTCCAGTCGGATCCTGACCGACGTTTCAAGGGTGCTGGAGACGTTCACCGTCAGCAGGGGACCGGTCACGGTATCCCCGGCGGCGTCAAGGTCTTCGATGTTGTAGAAAACCACATCGTCGATCGTCACCGGTGAGACCGTCTGTGCGGGGCTTTGCGGGGAGACAAGAAGCAGCAATGCCGTCACGAGCGACGGAAGAAGAGCCGTGTTGCCCGATGTGCCGATGGAATGTGCCATGATGATCTCCCTTCTCCTGTTGTGTGGACTTCAGGAAAGATAGAGCGGGGCGGCGGCGGCGTCAACCCGACAAAACCACGACAGGTGTAACGGAGGTGCGAACGGCAAATGTCGAATGTCGATGTTCGATGTGCGAATGGTACGTGAATCGAATCCGCGTCAATCCGTCCCGATCCGTTCAATCCGTGTACGGTTTCCCTGCCGAAGCGTATCCGAACACCCCCCACCCCAGCACGACCGCCAGCCCCGCTCCCAGCACCGGTCCGAGGATATAGATCCACTGGGCGGAAAAATCCCCCGCCGCAATCGCCGGTGCAAGTGAGCGGGCCGGATTCATCGAGGCGCCGGTGATCGGTCCGGCAAAGATCGCCTCCAGCGCCACGACTCCTCCGATGGCAAGTGCTGCGGTGATCCCCCGCTCCTGCGCGCCGTGTGCGGTGGAGAGAATCACGAACATCAGGAAGGTCGTCAGGAGGGTTTCCATCGCGAAGGCCTGGAGAGGATCGACCGTCGGCAGCGTCATGCCGAGCGTCGGGTGTGTGGGGGCATACCATCCCAGGAGAAGACTTGCGCCGAGTGCTCCGAGCATCTGCGCGCCGACATAGAGGGGGACTTCCCGCCAGGGGAACCGTCCGGCAAGAGCGAAGCCGACCGTCACCGCCGGGTTGATGTGCGCTCCCGAACGATCTCCGATCGCATGGATCACCGTCATCACCACAAGCCCGAACGTCAGGGCGATACCGAGGTGGCCGATGCTCCCCCCCGATGTGTCGTTGAAGACGATGGCCCCGGTCCCGGCCAGTACAAGGGCGAACGTCCCGATACCTTCGGCAAGTCCGTTCCGTAGTCTCTGTTCCATACGATTCCGTTAGGTCTGTTAATGGTGGAGAGGAAAAGATTCAGCAGCAGCGGGTCGTGTCCCGAATCGGCATCGCGTCGAAGAACTCGTCAAACTGACGACGCAGGTTGACGATCCCGGCCGCATCCAGGCAGTAGCAGGAGCGTGGACCGTCGATTTCCCCCCGGATCAATCCGGCCTCCTTCAGGACGGCCAGATGTTGCGAGACCGATGACTGAGCCAGAGGCATCTCCTCGACGATCTCACCGCAGATACAGCTCTCCCGGTTTGCCAGTACCTCAATGATCGCCAGCCGTGCCGGATGGCTGAGGGCGTTCAGCAGGAGGGCAAGGGATTTAAGCGTTGGTCTGAATTGGTCGTGTGATGTTCGCATGATGCTTCCCGTTTGTCGAAAATGCTTTATCGTAAAGATACGATAAAAGGTCTGTCGGGAAAACCGGACCGATTACCCGTCTGATCGGGTCGGGACGATTGTGCTGCATGGATAGAGAGAGACAGGGAAGAGCAGGGATGGCCTGGAACTAACCTTTCCTGAGATCATGTGTTAGATCAGTCCCGTTTGATGTATTCCATCAGAAAGGGAGTGACGACATCCACCACTAAACCGGGCCTGTACTATGAAATGCTTTTCTTTTCTCCTTTCCCTGCTCATTCCGTTCGGCTGCCCGCTTCTGTCTGCTCAGGATCTGGTCAGATACGATACGACGGAACTGCAGGCACCGATGCGAATGGTCTCCGATCAGGCCTCGAATGTCTTCAGTGTCGGTGTGTTTTACGAAGAAGTGGCGATCAGCGATGAGATAACGCTCAGCACGCCCAAAGAGGGGCTTGCGCTAATCAAGTACTCTCCGGATGGAGAGGCCGAGTGGGCGGTTCAGGGGGCAATGTATCATCTGAGGCTGACCGACCTTGCTCTGGACAGCAACGGCAATGTCTATGTTCTGTTTCAGATACAGGGGTGGGGAGAGATCAACGGTGAGGCGATCGGCTTCGAGGGGAAAGAGGGGTTGTCAACCTGGCTTATCAAGGTTGGAAACGACGGTTCATTCGGATGGATCCGAAGGATTGGTGATCGTGGCTGGATAAGCGGTCGGCTTGCCGTCGACCGTTCCGGAAATATTTATATCGGCGGACGGATGCAGGATCTGGTGACGATCGGAGATGTCGATTATGAGGAGGGAGGAGATGTGACCCGGATACTCCTTGCCAAATATGATGCTTCCGGCAACTTTATCTGGTCACGAACCTCGGATTCCGTTTGCTGGGGTGAAATCTGGGCTATCGGGATTGACTCCAAAGGGGTATGCCATGTCGCCGGAGAATTCACCTCCCGGATGTTCCTCGGTGATTCGGTTCTGATACCCATGGAAAGTTCCACGGTTCCGGAAGCCAGATCCGGCCTTTTTGTTGCCGGCTACACTCCTGACGGAGATGTCCTGTACGTCCGCAACTTCCGGTCAAGAGCCACCCACAGGCCGGTTTCCCTCGTTGTTGACGATGAGGACCGTCTGCTGATGACCGGACTGGTGATAGGAGATACTTCGTTCTTTGACGATGTGGTTGTGACCGGCACTTACAGCAGGGGGGCGAACACCTTTGTTGCCCGGCTGACGGACAGGGGTGTTCCCGAGAGGGTGGTACGGTTCGGTTACGATGACCGCGGGAAAGAGCATCCGACCAGTTCCAACGGAATCGATATTCTGGCTCTTCCCGGCGGCGAAGTGGTGGTATCGGGGCAGTTTACCAAGCTGCTGACGCTCGGAGAAGATACGATCATCAGCAAGGGGGGGTGGGCGAACGGCTTCTTGCTCTTCCTTGATGAGGATCTGGAATTGAAAACGTACAGGGTGTTGAAGTCCGGAGGAGGAGTATGGGGATCGTTTCTGACGAGAAAGGCTTCCGGCAATATCCTTGCATCGGGGTGGAGTATCGGTGAGTTGTACATGGATGAAAGGGAACTGTTCGATTTTTCTGATGTCGGTGCATCCTACTTCCTTCTGGAGTTCGGAATCGAGGATGGAGGCACAAGCGGAGTGAATGAAGAGGGGATGAGTACAACCGTCGTGCGAAGTGTTATGCTGACCGGCGATGCGGTCCTCTCACCGGAACTTCTCGGGATCGGTCGGAACGAAGAAGCCGTTGTGGAACTCTATGACGTGATGGGAAGAAAGATGACGGCGGTTGACATCAACGTGAATCGACTCGATTTTCAGGGGCTTCCTCCCGGCACCTACTTCGTCGGAATCATGTCCGACGGTGCTCTTGTCGCCACCGTTCGCGTGATGCTGGTGCAATAGCCGATGTAATGAGTGTACGAGTTGAATGCCGTGGAGCAATCCGTTCATCTCCGTCGGATTGCTCTACGGCATTCCATTTTCGATCCGTCAAATCCGTGTCCCATCTTCTCTCATTCGCCAATCGACATTCGCACCTTTACCAGGTCTTTCCTTGCCGCAGGGTGAAACCACTGCGG
>CAMLOB010000078.1 GCA_946481475.1 uncultured Chlorobiota bacterium
GCTATAAGCTGGATCTTCGCCAAGTCGATCAACAACGCCGCCGGTCTGGCGGCCGCCTTCGGCGTGAGCGGCGGCATCGGCTACGGCATCTACTATCTCAGCTTCGTCGTCGCTGCAGTCGGTATCCGGTATATACGGGCCAGAGGACACACCTCCCTCTCCGGCTTCCTGACCGACAAGTACGGTCGAACGGCAGCCCGGCTCTTCCTGATCGCCATCGCCGTCCGCCTCTTCAACGAAGTCTGGTCGAACACGAAAGTGACCGCCCTTTACTTCGGTTCGGAAGGAAGCGAAGGGTACTGGATCGCCGTTCTTCTGGTCACCGCCTTCACGGTCTACTACAGCTTCAAAGGAGGATTGCGCGGAAGTATCCTGACCGACGGCGCGCAGATGATTCTGGCCGCCGTTCTTCTGGTAATCATCCTGATCGTGCTCGGTCCCGGACTCGTCGAGCGGGGCATCCCCCCGGTCGACCGGGAGACGACGCTCGGCGGTCTGACCTTCTGCGCCCTGGCGTTTGTGCAGATATTCAGCTATCCCTTCCACGATCCGGTCCTGACCGACCGGGCATTCATCACCGAGCCGCGAACGATGATGAAGGGATTGATTCTTGCGGGACTCCTCAGCGGCGGCTTCATCATGCTCTTCAGCATCGTCGGTCTGTACGGACGGGCGTTCGGACTTGAAGGGGACCCGTCGGTCGCCGTCCCGGCCGCCATCGGTCTGCCGATGCTTCTGGTCTTCAACGCGATCATGCTCACGAGTGCCGGATCGACGCTCGACTCGACCTTTGCGAGCACCGCAAAACTGGGGGCGCGCGACTGGCCGGAAGAGAAGGGAGAGCCGGACGAAGCGCAGACGAAGAAAGGACGGAAGCTCATCATCCGGATCGCCCTGCTCGGCAACCTTCCGCTCCTGGCGATCTATGTGGGGGATGCCGGACCGGCGATCATCGCCGCCACCACCATCAGCGGCACGATGGTGATGGGGCTGGCCCCGATCTTCCTCCTCTCCTTCATCCGCCGGACCGGACGGGCAAGTTTCCACCTGGCCTTCTGGCCCGGTCTGGCCCTCGGGCTGCTGATGGTGATCGAAGGGATTCTCCACACATCGATCCTCCCCGACCGGATCGACATCGGCGTGGGGAACTATGCCGACGATCTCGGCGTCAACCTCTACGGCCTGATCCTCTGCACGGCCGGTTATCTGATCGGAATGTTCTTCGGGGGAAACGAAGAAGAAGCCGCACATTGAAGTTGAACAGGTGAAACGGATCAATCTGATAGGGCCGACGCATGAAGTATGATAGTGGGAGAGAATTCCTCTTGGTGATTCTTGGTGTCCGCCGCGGCGGATTGTGTTTTTGTGGTTATCCTTTCAGGGGGAATGGCTCTTGACACGCTATACGTGTATCACATCTGAACCGCCGCTTCTACATGAGACTGAAAACCGAACGAATAAACGCCCGGCGCATCGCCGTGATGGGAGGGACCTACGGCAATCTCCCGGCCCTCCGGGCCGCCCTTGACGATGCCGTCCGGGAAGGATGCGACGCATACGCCTTCATCGGAGACTCGATCGGCTGCTGCGGACACAGCGATGAGACGGTCGATCTGATCCGCAAACATTTTTCCCTCCTTGTCGCGGGGAACCACGAACAGCAGGCGGCCGCCGGAGAGATGACCTGCGGTTGCGGCTATGCCTCGCCGGAGGATGAGCGGATCAGTTGCCTGGCCTTCGAGTACGCAAGCGGGAGTCTGAGTCCGGCAAACAGAGTATGGCTCGGCACCTGGCCCGACCTTCTCCTTCTGAAAAGCGGAGAGCACCGGCTCCTGCTGGTTCACGGCAGTCCCGACCGGACAAGCGAATTTGTGTACGAATCGGAAGTGACCGAAGATCGGATCACCGAATGGCTGGACCGATACGAAGTCGATGGTATCATCGGCACCCACACCGGTCTCCCCTGGCAACGGCTGCTTCCCGACGGCCGGTGGATGGCCAACTGCGGCGTCCTCGGCAAGCCGGACCACGACAGTGACCCGGCGGTTCACTACGGCATTGTAGAACTCTCCGGCAGGAGACCGGAGTTCAGACTCCGGCGCGTCGGGTACGACCATCACACCTGGGCCGATCGACTGGAGACCGAAGGGGTCGCGGACATCTTCATCTCTCCTCTGCGCACCGGCAACTGGACGTGCGGCCTTGAAAGTCTGCCCGTGTGGGAACGATATGAGCGGCGGGGGGAGATCGTTCCGACTATCTGATTACTCCCACGGATACCGGTCATCCCGCCGCGACTCGATAATGATCTGCACCGTCCGGTTGTAGCACCGTCCTTCCGGCAGATCATTGCTGTACAGGGGTTGAGTGCTTCCCACTCCTTCAACGACAAGAGGAGCAAGTCGCTTTGATGCGATGCATCGCCTGAGGTGATCGGCGACCCCATCTCCCCGCGCTTTGGAGAGGAGTAGAAGGGAATCATTCTCCCGGGCATCGGCATAGCCGGTGATCTTCAACCTGAGCGCATCAGGAACAGCCGGATAACAATACTCGGCAATGATACGACGTTGGAGCGTGTCAAGATCCGGATTGTTGCAGGAGAGAAGAGGAAGGGTGAACCGGTCTATTCTTCGATCACCCATCCGGCATCCGCCGGGCGACCGGGCATCTCTGAGAAACCGGACCGGAACATTTGTATTTCGTGTATAGTACTTCTTCCCCTCCACATCGGTCACGACGCCGTGCGCGCTGAACACGTCGCCGCTTGCCAACAAGTTCCCCGGAAGAGTGACCTCTTCCATCGCCTCCAGCCAGTGAAAGGAATCGGCAACCAGACTGTCGTTCACCCGATCATGCAGTTCCCGGCGGAAAAGGAATCGTCCGTTTTTGAAGAACTCGACCGAGCAGTTCGCGACATCGGCAACCGGGAGGAGGGGATCGACCTGCATATACATGGAATCCGGGGAATAGAACCGCCGGACATCACGGGGATGCACCGGTCGGCACAACTCCCAATCGTCCGACTCGAACCGGACGTAGCGTGATTCCGCCGCGGTCAGCGTGTCGGAAGGGAGGCACCGGAGTTCTCTGACAGTGGAGAGTCGAACCCGATCCGGATCGATCCCCCATATCCCGATCAGGTACTCCCGCACCCATCTCCCCCGCTCCTCCGCAAGCTCCGCACTCTCTCCCCGCTCGTTGGTATAGCCGCAGGCAAGCTCCACCCCGGTCTCCGGATATTCCCGCATCCGGAAGCCGATGATGTTCAGAATCTGATGGTATTTCTGTATCGTGCCGCCCGGAATTGTGACGTCGCTGAACTCATGGCGCCCCGCAGCCGAGGTAAACCGCCGGTATCGTTCAGGGGGCTCGAACTCTCCGGCATCGAAGAAGAGCGTGCGAAACAAAGGGTAGATCTCTTCGACGGTCATCTCCTCAACGATGATCCCGCGAAAGTCTCGCCACTCATCGGGAGCACTGAAGGGGAGGGAAAGGGTATAATCGCTCGGCGGGCATGACAGTGTCAGCGTTGGAGAGAACCGGAGCGTGGTGATGTCCGTGTCGAATTCCTGAGCTTGCATCGTTGCGGAGAGAGCTACAAAAATCACAGCGAGAGCGAAGACCGGACCGAAGGCGTTCATCAGGGTTCTCCGGGAATTGATGGTGAAAGATGTTCCGTTCTACCGGAGAAGTGTCGCAACGGCAGGAAAGGATGCGGAGGGAGACAACGCTCCATAACATTATCCCGCTTCTTCAAGCACCAACCCGGCCTTCCGTACACATGTCGACAGAACTCTCGTCGAAATCAGCCAGGCCAGCAGAGACTCGGCCCCCATGTTCCGGTTGACCCCTTCGGGCGTCAGTCCGTCGAAGCAACCGCCGGTTTCGGGATCGTAGAGGGGAAGGCCGTGATCGTTCTCTCCGACAAACCAGCCCCACGCAAGCCGCGCACGTTCAAGCCATGCCGGATCTTCATCCACCTGCCAGGCCTCGCAGGCCCCCTCCACCAGACACAACGCCTCGATCGGCTGCTGGTCGAACCGTGCACGCTCGCCGATCTGCTCGCCCGCACGCCGCTTCAGCCATCCACGATTGCCGATAATTGAAAGCTGACCCGAACCTCCCCGCTGTACCTGGAACAGCCATTGCAACACAGTCTTTCCAGCATCGATCATCTTCCGGTCCTCAAGCAGTTCTCCGGCCGTCAGCAGGGCATGGGCCAGTCGTCCGTTTGCGTAGGTCGCCACCGGCTCCGGCCAGAGCCAGCTCTCCGCATCAACGATGTTCTCTGACGGCACGACGTGGGAGAAGAGAGAGAAGAGGCGTTCCGCCATCTTCTCAAAATGATGGAGATGGGAGCGATAGAACGACCGATCCTCACGTATCTCACCGAACGCCAGAATGATGAAAGCCCAGGCCCGCGGCGAAGTAAATCCCTCGACAGGTTCAAGTCCCTTTTCAAAGAGTTTTTCGGCCCCCTCACGCTCAGCTCCGATTGGTGCCGACATACGGGCAGTCGCCAGGCTCCAGAGGGCCCGTCCGTGCGAATCCTCACTCCCCACTTCCTCCAGCCACCGCCGGTTATATCCCATAAAATTTCTGAACCGCCTCGTCTGCGGATTCCAGGCATGAAGGATAAAGGCCAGGGAAGTGGAAATCATTCGCCCGATCTTCTCCTGACGGTCGGCATACGCCGGATCGATACGGGGCCGTCCATCCTGTCCCGATCGTTCAAACAATCGGCAGAGGAACTGGAGTCCACGGGCCGTATCATCGATACAGTAGCCGTGGTTCCGGTCGGGCAGACCGTAGGAGCTATGCTGCAGCATCCCCGTATCATCATACATCCGCTCCAGATGCGCCAGATTCAACGGGACTGAAAGCAACTCATCCTCCCTTCCACTCATCCCGGACGGGATCATATATCACCTCGAAGAAGATTCTCAAGTAGCGTCTCCATATCCACCGTTGCAAAGCCGGAGATGGAATCGGACATGGCGTAGGGAATCAGAAGCTGTCCGTTGTGTTCGATCGCACCGCAGGTGTAGACGACATTCGGCACGTAACCGTCCCGCTCTTCGGTGTTCGGACAGAGAAGGGGACGGGTCGTCCTTCCCAGAATGATGCGGGGATCCTCCAGATCAAGCAGCAACGCCCCCAGACAATACTTTCGCATCGGACCGACACCGTGCGTCAGGACAAGCCATCCTTCCGGCGTTTCAATCGGCGAACCGTTGTTGCCGATCTGGATAAACTCCCAGGGGAAGACCGGTTCGTTCAGCAACTCCGTCTCATTCCAGAAATGCAGGTTGTCGCTGAACATGATAAAGTTGTTCTCTCCATCCTGCCGCCCCAGCATTGCGTAGCGCCCCCCCACCCTCCGTGGGAAGAGTGCCATCCCCTTGTTCTGCGCCGCCGCACCGTTGAGTGTGGAAACTTTAAAGGTGATGAAGTCTTCGGTTTCGATAATCTGCGGGAGAATCCTCACGCCGTTGTAGGCCGTGTAGGTAGCCACATAGCTGACGCAATGGTCCTCCTCGACAAAGCGAACGAACCGCGCATCCTCGATTCCCTGCCGTTCGTTCTCGGAGACCGGAAAGAGCACCCGTTCGCAGACCGGAAGATCGGAAGGGAAGCGGACCGTGTAGTTCGATTCGGCAAGCCAGCGAATCGTCTGCATCCGCTCCTCGATAACGCCCCGGGGGAGGGTCGATTCGGCGTAGAAGTGTTCGATCGCCTCATTCAACTGCACGTAGGTAAAATCCTCACGCAGAGTCGCGAAGAACGAGTCGAGCGCATCCCCGGCCACGCCGATCTCCCGCAGCTTTCTCCTGAACAACGCTTTCTCGTAATGATGGTCGGGATAGATTTCGGGGGACTCCAGATAGGGACTCAGTTCGCTGAAAGAGATTCTTCCGTCCGGATCGACAGTCCCTTCGCGGAACTCGACCGAGGAGATATGCCCCTCGCCGGTGGCCCTGAAGCTGACAATCACCCGCAATCCCCCTTCGGGGACCTGGCTTTGATCCGGCGCCGGGACGATCGACGGGTTGAACATTGCGGCGGCACTGATCGAGTATTCGTGTGTGAAACATGCCCCCAGCAGGAGCCGTCGGGCATCGGTGAGAAGACCGAACGACTCGACCGGAATGTAGGGGCGGATCGACCGGTAATTCCGCTCAAGTGTCTGACGGAACCGGCGGTGACGGTGCTCGAATTCCCGGAAGATCTCGTCGAGCTTCCGCTCCACACTCTCCTCCGAAGCGGCCAGGACCCGGTCGATGACATGGACGATCCGTTCCGGGCCGCCGGGAACGAAAAGCCGGGTGATCACCCGACGATGCTCGGGGAAGAAGCGCTCCGGTCTGCGCTGCAATCCCAGCGTTTCTCCGCCGGTCGCCGTTGAATGCTGTTCCGAGGTATGCTCCATGAGTTATCCGAACCTGTTTCTCCTGCTCAGACCGCCGGGCGTCCGTTCTCCAGACAGAGATCCACCAGATCGTCGATCCCGGCCGTACCGACACACATCACCGTGTCGGCCCCTCCCCAGTAGATCTTCACCGTTCCGTCATCCTCCGGTATCGCCCCGCAGGTGAAGACCACATTGTGAACGTAGCCGACCCGTTCCCACGGGTCTTCCGGCTCCAGAATCCACTCGTCACCGACGCCGAGAATCCTTGCCGGGTTCTCCGGATCGTGCAGGGCAACGCCCAGCCGGTAGACCGATCCGTCCATCGTCGGGAACACCCCGTGATAGATGTGCAACCATCCCCTCTCCGTCCGGATCGGCGTGGCCCCCGGTCCGATCTTCATCTCGTCCCAGTGATAGCCGACCGGTTTCATCACCAGCTCGGCATCCCCCCAGTGGACGAGATCGGGAGACCACGAAATCCAGATCGACCAGGGGGAGATCTCCGAATGAGGCCGGTCCAGCCGCGCATAGCGACCGCCGAACTTCTCCGGAAAGATGACCACATTTCGGTAATCGGCCTGCGTGATCAGCGAGATTCGCTCGAACCGCTCGAAATCCTCGGTCACCCCCAACGCAATCCGGACACCGTGACGGGAGTATGCGCTGTAGGTCAGATAGTACTTCCCTTCAATCTCCGCGATCCGCACATCCTCGACCCCGTACTCCTCATAGATGCCGAACGCCCCCTCGGTCGCCGGAACGATAAAGGGCTCCGGTCTCGCCCTGAAATCAAATCCATCCTCACTTTCGGCAACACCGATCACCGAGCGTCCGTTCCGCCGGTGGGAACGGAAAAGCATGATGTAGCGATCCCGGAACTTTGCCATACCGGCGTTGTGGACCGTGGCGACCGGATAGGGAATATCTTCCTTCGTCAGGATCGGATTTCCCCGGTAGCGTTCGACAATCTCCATAATTTCTCACCTGAACGTTCGTGTAAAGTCATCCTCACCAACGACCGGCTTCCATACCTTCTCTGCGGTCAATGCCGGGAGGAGGAGTCAAGGATTGTCCGATAGGTCCGCAGATAATCGTCCACCATCCGGTCGACGGTAAAGCGTTCCTCGGCGGTCTTCCTGCAGGCGACACGGTCGATCTCCCTCACCCTTGCAACCGCATCAATCCCCTCCTCGGTTCCCCCCACAAGCAGACCATCGACGCCGTCACGAATCAGTTCCGGCATGCTCCCCCGGGCATAGGCAATCGTCGGAGTCCCGCATGCCATCGCCTCGACGATGGAAAGTCCGAACGGCTCGTCAAAATCGATCGGATGGAGCAGGGCAAACGCCCCTCCCAGCAACCCGTCCCGTCGATCCGGTCCGACACTCCCCAGATACTCCACATGCCTGTTATCGATAAAGGGTTCCACCTCGCGACGGAAATAGTCTTCATCCTGGATGATCCCGGCCATTTTCAGTTTCCTGTCGCTCTCCCGCGCAATCCTGATCGCCTCGGCCGCCCCCTTGTCCGGATGGATGCGACCGAAGAAGAGGAGATAATCTCCCCCTGTTTTGTTGAAGGTAAAACGTTCAATATCAATGCCGTGGTAGATCGTCGCGACGTAGTCCAGTCCGGGATCCCGGTCGGCATCGCTGATCGAGACATAGGAGACGTGACCGTTATAGCGACGGTAGACCGGTTTGATCAGATCCGACGAAAATCCGTGGATGGTGGTCACCACCGGCGTCTTCACCAGGCGGCTGTAGGAAAGAGGAAAGAAATCGAACTGGTTGTGAATGATATCGAACGACTCCGCCTGCTCGAAGACCGAGGCGATGTGGAGCGCCTCGGCCACCTTGGCGTCGATCTCCGGGTCTTCCTCATAACCATGCGGTACCACCGACTGCAGTTTCCCCGCCGTCAGGGAATCGCCGGTGGCGAAAAGCGTCACCTCCACTCCCCGGGCCACAAGACCTTCGGTCAGAAGCGAGGTCACCCTCTCCCACGGTCCGTAATGCCTCGGCGGAGTCCGCCAGGCAATGGGGGCAAGCATGGCAACGCGCAGGCCCTTCCCGAGCTTGCCCCCCTCCCCGTCGGCTGACCTCTTCATCAGCCTCGATAGACCATCGGTGTGTTCACGATACTGTTCCCGGTCACCATGCTCCGCACCTCCTGCGACAGGGGACGGCAGACAAGCGAGGCAAAGAGATCATCGTATCTCTCGGCCACCCGCTCCCAGGTCATCGACCGGGAATACTCGTATGCACACCGATAGATCTCCTTCCGCTTCCGTTCATCGCCGAGAAGAGAGGAGACCGCTTCGGCAAGTTTTTCGGACGACTCGAAGTCGACCAGAACACCCCGTCCCTGCGCCAGCAGGTCGGCTGCATACCAGTAGGGTGTGGAAACCAGTGCGCGACCGGCCGCAAGGGCATAGGAGAGCGTACCGCTCGATATCTGATCCCGGTTCCGGTAAGGCGTAACGTACACATCACAGGCCTGAAGGAAGCGGCAAAGCTCGTCGTTGGCGATATAGCGGTTGACGAAGGTAACGTTCCGCTCCACGCCGAGGCGTGCAATCTGTGCCTTCAACTCGTCGCGGTACTTCTCCCCCTGCTGTGCGACGATGCAAGGATGTGTAGCCCCGGCAATCACATAGAGTATGTCCGGATGTTCGCCGACGACGGCCGGAAGAGCGTCGACCATCACTTCGATCCCCTTGCTCGGGCCGATCAGACCGAAGGTCATCACCACTTTGCGTCCCTCCCAGCCGAACTCTCCTTTAAGATCTTCCGGATCCGTAAAGGGAATGTCCGGAATGCCGTGCGGAATCACCCGGACGTTGTGAAGCGACGGAATCCGGTAGACGTGCCGCATCAGATTCAGTCCGCAGGGGGTCAGGACCACCGCAGAATCCGACGCCTGCAACAGTTCCCGCGTCCGGGTATGATACTCCGGCGACGGATCGGCAAGCAACGTGTGGAGTGTGGTAACCACCGGGATCTGAAGGCGACGGAGCATATCGATAATGTAGGCCCCCTCGGCTCCGCCGAAGAGACCGAACTCATGTTGCAGGCAGACGAGGTCATAGCCCTGGCGATGCAGAAAATCGCCACACTCGACATACGACTCCCAGTTGTTCCGCTCCACCCTGCAGACAACCTCATTCGGATAGTCGATCTCCCCGGGTCTCTCCGCCACGGCGATCACATCCACAGTCATCTCCGGTTGATACCGGAGCAACGCCTCCCGCAGGTCGGCGGTAAACGTGGCGATCCCGCATTTCTGCGGAGGATAGGAGGCGATCATGGCCACTCGCCGGGGTTTCATTCCCACAGTCTGCGTTGTCACCGTGGGGGGGCGTTCCCTGAACTTCGACAGACTTCTCGGAGGTGTCGTCTCTTTCAGCGTCAACATTTCGGGGGACAGCAAGGATTTCTGATGCGCGGCGATCTCTTTGGAAGAGACCACCCCTGTATTTGATACCGGCATAAGCAGTTCTCCCTTGTTCCGGTCGTCCTCCGGACGACCATCTATAATTATTCTGTTTTTTTTAACACACTCCCCAGAGAGAGACCGAAACCGGCCTCTCCTCCAGTGGGGAAAAGAATATAGAGAGAGAAAGATCAAGGGAACGTAAAGAGGGGGAGTTTTTTCGTCAGACACATCTCCCGACGGGATTGTATCAGGAGCAGGAGCGTATTGGAGAGAGGAAACCGTCGGATAGAAAAGAGAGAAAGTAGAAAAGATCTCCCGCTTCCGAGAGGGACGGCAAGCATCCTTCTCGGAAACCTCACAAAAAAAGCGAAAGAGTTGAAACTCTCCCGCTTTACCTTCTCCCACCCTGCCCCCGGACAAGCGTAGGGTGAGCGCTTGTCTGGAAGATGCGCTGCATCCGGTACGTCGACGATGCTCCTTCCCCTTCTGCAATCAGGCCCCACACCATCAGAATGCTGAAAGAGACATCGGCTTCGGGGAAGAAGTGGCGTGGAGAGGAGGAAAGTTGCAGGAGTGGGGGATTCTCGGTGGTAAGAAAGGGAGGTGCAGGATAAGACGGCGGAACTCTTTCAGCAGACGGAAGCGCGGATGGCCGAGGGAAGGTGGGTAGTCAGGAGAGCACCTGTCGACGAAGGCATCGTCTGTGGCCGGAGGAGTGCCTGCCGGGGGGACCGGCTGTCGGTGGGATAGCTGCCGGAAGGAGATCACCGGCTATCGGGGGTGCCTGCTGTCGGAGGGGCACCTGCCGGGAGAGATCACCGGCTGCCGGGGGTGCCTGCCGTCGGAGGGACACCTGCCGGGGGAGATCACCGGCTGCCCGGGGTGCCTGCTGTCGGAGGGGCACCTGCCGGGAGATCACCGGCTGCCCGGGGTGCCTGCTGTCGGAGGGGCACCTGCCGGGGGAGACCGGCTTGCCGGGGGTGCCGCCTTCGGCTCTACCCCCGGTTACGGAGTGTCGTCCCTGCGGGACTTGGAGGGGGCGTATCGATAGCGTTACATGACAAAGGGGTGGAACATCTGTTCCACCCCTTCATGGGATTTGCCGCTCGAATGTCCTCTCGGCATTTGAGAATCGGCATTCGTCATTCGCCAATCGAACTTATTCCTCCACTTCCTCCAGCTCCGCCGACTTGACGATCTTCTGCTCCACGTCTCCCGGCACCTCTTCGTAGTGGCTGAACTCGCGTGTGTAGCTTCCGCGTCCCTGCGTCAGGGAGCGGAGTCGGGCGGCGTAGCCGTAGAGTTCGCCGAGCGGCACCTGCGCCCGGATGATCTGCGTCGCCCCCTTCGAGTCCACCCCCATGATCCGTCCCCGCCGCGAGCTG
>CAMLOB010000079.1 GCA_946481475.1 uncultured Chlorobiota bacterium
ATTATCCGGATTTACGACGATGCCGGCTATACCGATTCGACCGTCCAGCTTCCGCTGGATATCGTCAACTACCTTCTCTATATGGACGGAAAGCGAACCGTTCTGGAACTTGCCGGGTATGCCGCCCGGGCCGGACAACCGTTCGAGGGCGAGAAGTTTCTGGAGGTAGTGGAAATTCTGGAAGAGGAAGGTTTTCTGGACACCGCCACCTTTCGTCTTCGCCGCCGTGCTCTCCAGGAGGAGTTCAACGCCCTGAACGTCCGCCCCCCGTTCCATGCGGGAGCGGCCTATCCGGACGATCCGGATGAGCTGCGGGAGACGCTTGACGCCTACCTTGCGGCGGTCCCCGCACCGAACCCATCATCCCCGGTCCCAGACGGATTCTTCATCCCACATATCGATCCGCGAATCGGCGCCGGAGTCTATGCCGCCGCCTACCGCGCACTGCAACGGACCGACGCCGACACGTTCATTATCCTGGGGGTGCCTCACAGGATGAACTACGACCGGTTCATGATCTCCACAATGGATTTCGATACGCCCCTCGGTCCGGTCCCGACCGACAGAGAGTTTATTGAACACTTCCGGACAAAGCTTTCGTTTGACCTGACCGAGGACCAGATCGTCCACCGGGAGGAACACTCCATCGAGTTCCAGGCTCTCTTTCTTCGCCACGTCTTCCCGGATCGCCCGATCAACATCGTACCGATTCTTGCGGGATCCCTCTATGAATACGTGGAATCCGGACAGGGAGGAGCCGAAGAGGACAAGACATTGACGGAACTCTATACGACTCTTGCGGCCACTGCCCGCGACCTGAACAGGAACGTTTGCTGGATTGCAAGCGTCGATTTCTGTCATGTCGGAAAGAAATTCGGCGATCCGTTTGAAGCGCAGACCGTTCTGGCAGACGTTCGCACATACGACGAACGCCTGATCGCCTCGGCGGCCCGCTGCGACGCCGAAGAGTTTCTCGGACACCTGATCGACGTGCGGAACAAGTACAAGGTCTGCGGCGTCTCGCCGATGTACGCCATGCTCCGGACGGCTGGAATGCGCCGGGGAGAACTTCTGGCCTACGATCAGTGGAATGAAACGGAGACCGAATCGGCTGTCTCCTTTGCCGGCATGGCCTTCTACCGATAAGCCGACACGACATGATCCTTTTTCGCCCTTCTCCTCCCTTGCCGCAGGGTCGAACAGGAAGGATGGCGTATCTTGTGTTTCGAGACCATCAACTCTGTGCAATCCCGACCTGATGACGCGAATCCGGATCGGCGAACTTCTTGAGGAGCCGCTGAGGAAATTTCAGATATCTCTTCTGCTGCTTGTGGCCCTTGCCGCAGGAGGAACGTTCGGCTACATCCTGCTGGAAGACATGCAGATTGTCGAGGCCCTCTACATGACCGTTATCACGATCACCACGGTCGGTTTCGGTGAGGTCCGTCAGTTGTCCTCCGAGGGGCGTATCTTCACCATTCTCCTGATTATCCTCGGTGTCGGTGCCGGGGCCTGGGCAATTCGCAACGGCGTGGAGATCGTGCTGGGGGATACCCTGTGGCATTCGGTACGAAAGAAGAAAATGGAAAAGATCATCAACAACCTCTCCGGACACTACATCGTGTGCGGGTATGGACGTATCGGTCGGCAGATCGCCCGGGATATGTACTCGCGCAACGAACCCTTTGTCATTATCGATCAGAATCCGGACCGGATCGAGTTGATCCGGGAGAAGGAATTCCTGTACGTTCAGGGGGATGCAACGCAGGACGAAGTGCTGACCGACGCCGGAATCGAAAAGGCCCACGGTCTTGTGACCGCACTGAACAGCGACGCCGACAATGTTCTGGCGGTGCTGACCGCCCGGGGACTGAATCCGAACCTGCAGATTGTGGCCCGGGCGGGAGACGAGACGGTGGAGAACAAACTCCGCCGGGCCGGAGCCGACCGTGTGGTCAGTCCTTACGTGATCGGCGGACACCGACTTGCCCTGGCCATCCTGCAGCCGACGGTCCACGAGTTTTTCAACAGGGTCTTCAACGTTGAACAGGCCGACGTCGATATCGACGAGATTCCGGTTACCCCCTCCTCTTCGTTGCGGGGCAAGACGATTGCCGAGTGCGATCTGCGGCGCACCTGGGGACTGATCGTGATCGGCATCAGAAAGACCGACGGGACGTTCAACATCAGCCCGGACGCACGACACCCGATCTCCCAGGGAGAGACGCTGATCGTGATCGGACCGCCGGAATTGATCAACGAGTACAAACGGGATCACACCTGATATCCGATAACGGAAAACGCCGGACGGGTCTCTCTCCCATCCGGCGTTTGCCTTCCAGCAAGTACTCCCGATTCTTCCCTCAACTCTCCCCGAATTATTTCTGGAACAATCCGATGAAGAGACCGAAGTGAATGTTCAGACCGTCGGCCGTGATCTCCGGCACATCCGAGATCTCCGTTCCGGAAGGATCGGTCCAGGTTCCGCCGAAGTTGAAGGCATAGCCGACTCCCCCCCGAATCATAAGGAAGGAGTTGATCGCCCAATCGACTGTGGCGGTCGGCTGAAGATGAAGAGAGTTTCGCGTGATGTGGGCATAGCTGACCAGACTGTCCCCGCCACTGCTTCCGAATCCGGGAGGACTGAAAGCGTTGTTGAATGAAAGACCGGAGATACGGGTCTGGTTCAATTCGATATCACTTGAGCTGCGCCCCACCATTACACCGGGGAAAAGCATCAGTCCACTTCCCGGAAGAAAGATGGCATACTCAAGCTGTGCGGCCACATAACCGGTGCTGAAGCGCATCGTCCGCCGGTACTCTCCCCCTTCCAGATTGGTGGTGGCCTCTTTCGACCCCCCGACACTGTAGATACCCAGACGGGTGTTCGGCACCACAATTCCTCCGATAAATCCTCCCCCTCCGCTAAGCAGCATCGGGCCCTTGAACTCATCGTTGCCGATGCCGAAACCGTTGGAGACAGCGTTCAATTCGTCATAGTTTACAAGAGAGACCGAACCGAGATATCCGCCACCGAATCCGATATAGTCAAGCTCGGCATCCTCGACGGGAATATCATCGAAGTTGAAGTCATCAAACTCCTCTCCATCATCCTCGGGCGGCTGGGCAACGACGTTGCAGACGGCGAGGAAGAAGACGATAACGGCAAAATGAAGAAAGCCGCCGTTGTTTCTGAAGAATCGGGTCATATCCATTTTCCTTTCAGTGTGAACAAAACATTCCATGCCGGATTATTCCGGTTACGATCAAATCAGTACGCATCAAACAACCCGAACTGGAAGGTCAGGCCGAGATGCGCCGTAAAAGGAGAAGTAGAGGGGACCAGCGTCCGTCCGTCGTCGATCTCCTCGGGACGCTGAAACTCCTCCTTGTAAAGCTTGTTCAGGGGAAGACCGAGACTGATGTCGAGTCCCAGCCAGTAGCTCTCCTCATCCATCAGCGACAGCGTTCCATTCAGACGAGGCTCCAGAAGAAGCTCCAATGCATCGGTTGCCACCTCCTGTGTTTCATCAACGCCGACGTTCGAACCGGCAATCCGGGGAACCGGCTGGCTAGCACTCATCGGGATGCCGATGTTCAGCGACAGGCCGAGCGAGGAATAGGAGAACCCGGGCTGTATAAAGAGATAGGTAACGCTGTAGTAACGGGAATCCAGGAGGGAATCCTCCTTGACGCCGGGATTGCGAATATCGATACCGGCGTTCAGAAATGTCCCTATTTCCGTCGAAAGAGGATAGGTGATGTTCAGTCCGGCACGAAGAGCAAAACCGAGCGCAGCCTCGTCGCCGTCGTCAAGCGTGCCGATCGGCAGAGAGATGCCCGGCGCAACACCGGCACCGATGCTGAATTTTGCAGTGGCTCCGGCGTCGGTATACCGGGATTGTGCATATACTCCCGATATGCAACACATGGAGAATGCCAGAATGGAAAGTGACAATACCGTCCGTTTCATTGATCTGCTCCTTGTCTGAGTTCTTGTGAATCCGATTGTATGACCTGACTTGCGTAAAAGACAACACAACAACGTATCAGCGGTGCGGGAGGAGAGATCGCCCCTCTTGCTCGCTCCACCTGCAACGGTTCTGCTGCGTCGCCGCACGGCACGCGTCACCCCATCGTCAGGTCCGACATCCTTTCGATCTTCCGCCGGAGCGGACCGAAAGGAGATCAATCAGAGACAGACAGGACTCATTGTTCTCGTGTGCACTGCTACAACAACAGCAGCTATACCGTCAGTTCCTGAACAGGCTTAATCCCGTTCGGTATCCGGAATAAGAAATTCGAAGCGAACTCCCATCGCAAGCGAGACGTGACGCCAGTCGCCGAAGGCCTCTACCGGCTCCGGATAGTCGACAAGCTCGCTGAAGGAGTATCCTCCATGAACCGTCAGCGATAGCCATCCGCTTTCATCGTCAACCAGAGGGATCACTCCCCCGAGCCGGGTTTCCAGCATCGTCGGAAGACTGCTCCCGTCAATATCGACGGAATTCCCTGCGCTCGGCGTCACGCTCCCCCCCAGTGGAACGCCAATGTTGAATCCGATGTTGAATCCGCTGAACGTAAAACTTGGATAGAAGGAGAAGTAGGTTACGCGGGTATCGTTGTAGACCTCCTCGACTTCAAAGTGATGTGACCGTGTGGCGCGGGAATCGACGCTGAGAGCCAAGGCTGCACTGATCACTTCAGTCAACGGATAGGTCGTATTCACTTCACCCCGCCAGATTGCGAGAGGTTTTATTTTTTCTCCCTCGCGGGAATCAAGCGTCATCGACGCACCTCCGGCAATTCCAGGTCCGATGGTTAACCCGGCCCGCGCCCTGCGGTCCGAGAAGTCCTGCGCCTGCAGCGATACAGCCGCAAATATCACCGTCAACACAACAGCCGATAGAACTAACAGTCGATTTTTTCTCATTCCGAGCCTCTTGCGATTGAAGAATTTCTCCAGCCTCCAGACCCCGATTCAAAAGCGAATATACAAGTTGCCGACCGATGAACGGGAATCAGCTTCCGGACCCGACGGAACCGGCATCGGCCACTTCCCCCTCCGCCTGCCGGGTTTCGGGCAGATCGAGCCAGACTCCTTTCAGATCGTAGCGGGCCATCGGGTCAAGCTTCATTCCCCGCACATACGGCTGCAGCAGCCGGTAATGTCGCTCATAGAACAGCGGCATCACCGGCGCGTCGTCCATCGCCACCTGCTCGGCCTGCATGTACTTGAGCATCCGGGCCAGATAGTCGATCGTCCGAACCGCTTCGTTGAAGAGCCGGTTGTATTCCGGACTGTCATAGCGGGAACTGTTCGGGTTGCTCGGCATGGTCGGATCGTCCGGAACGATCTGTCCGTTCAGTAGATTCAGATAGGTCTCCGGATCGGGATAATCGCCGTACCACCGCGTCCCCCAGAATTCGATCTTTCCACTCTCGGCAAGATCGATCAACTGAGGAAAGGCCATCTGCTTGATTTCCAGATTCACGTTCAGCGTCTTGTTCAACTGATCCTGGATCGCCTCGGCAACCTTCCGCAGACGGGGCTCGTCGTAGATGTGAATGGCAATCGGCGGAAAGCCCTGGCCGTCGGCATAGCCGGCGGCCGCCAGAAACTGCCGGGCCTGCTCGGGATCGTAGTCGTAGCCCTGAATCGAGTCGATCGGATAGTCGGGAAAGACCGGAGGTGTAAGGCCGTGCGTCCCCGGAGCGTAGGGAGAGTTGTTCAGAACGAATCTGACGATACGGGCCCGGTCGATCGCGTAGTTGAACGCACGCCTGACGTTCGCATCGGTGAAAGGAGCCTTCCTGTTGTTGAAAGCAAAATACCACGTCAGCATCGCCGGCACGGTCTGCGCCTGATACTGCGAGAAGGCCGGGTTCAGCTCCAGGGTCTCCGTGTTGAAGATCGCCTGGAATTGCTCGGTCGGAATGTTGAAGAGTTCGTCCTGCTGTCCGGTCTCGAAACTGTTGAACTGCGTGTTCTCATCCTTCTTGAAGGTGAAGGAGATGGTGTCGAGATAGGGATAGGGATGTCCGGCCTCGTCTCTCCCCCAGTAATCGGGGTTCCGCACCAGCAACACCCTCACCCCCTGCCCCCAATGATCGAACCTGAACGGCCCGGTCCCGACCGGATGGCGTTCAAAGTCCTGTCCGTATTTCTCCACAGCTTCGCGCGGAACGGTGCTTCCGAGAGAGATGACCAGCAGATAGATGAACGGCGCGTTGGGTTCGGTCAGCTCGATCCGGAACGTCGAGTCGTTCAGCACCCGGAACCCGGACACTTCGTCGATCCTTCTCTTGTTGAGTGCAGCCTCGAAATATTCGGTCGCCCCTTTTACCTTCCCCTGAAAAGCCCAGTAAGCTTTGGTCCGCTGATCCGGATCGCAGCATCTGGTCAGCGAGTATTTCACATCCTCCGCCGTCATCATTCTCCCCTTCCCGTCGCTGAAACAGGGATCGTCCTGAAAGCGGACGTCGGTTCGCAGATGGAAGGTGTAGAAGAGACCGTCATCGGAGATTTCCCACGACCGGGCAAGCTCGGGAACGAGCTTCAGGCTGTCGTCGAGATCAATCAGCTTGTCGAAGACCTGCGAGGCAATGTCGTCGGCATGCTTGGAATCGACCAGAACCGGATCGAGTCCGTTCGGGTCGCCGCGCAGGACGTTCAGTCGGAAGATTCCCCCGTAGCGGGGATCGGACGCCGAGGCGGTCGTATCATCTGCCGCCGCACCGTTTGCATCATCCCCCCCGCATCCCTGCACGATGATGGAAAGCGAAAGAGTACAGAACAGCAGGAACGTCGTTCGGAAATAGAACATGGTATCGCAAGTATGTTGGTGAAACCGTGCAGATCAAAGTTAGCAATTTCACGACAGGAGAGAAGAGAAAAGAAGAATGCCGACCGGGCGGGCAACTCTGTTGAACGACCGATCGGCATTGATTGTCGGGGCGGCAGGATTCGAACCTGCGATCTCCTGCTCCCAAAGCAGGCGCGTTAACCGGGCTGCGCTACGCCCCGAACGAAAGGGCAACAATTTCGGCAAAACGGAACGATGGGCAAAATTCAAAATGAATCAGAGCGAAGCCGACCGAATTAACCGATTCCAGTCGGCTCTACTCTTCGATGCCCCTGATCCGCAGACGGGAATCTGCGGCTGCCTCGTACCTCCTTATCCCCTTCGTACCCCTTGCTCTACTTCCCCAGCTCCTTCTTCAACCCTTCAATGACCGGCACCGGCGAAGGATCCACACCGTTCAGTGCCGCAAGCCAGAAGCTGACCCAGTCGCCGAGGTGGATCAGCGAGAACATCCGGGCGAGGGGACTTTTTCCCTGCGACTCGACTTCAACCGAGGCCCCGGCACTTTTGCCGATGATACGTCGGGTAATATCGATCCGCTTCCTGTTCCGGCGATGGTCATCCCGGTCGCGCAGAAAGATCGTGATGAACTTCCCGGGGAGACCGGCCGGGTGAGACCAGCCGTTGATCTCGTTGTGATTCATCTCCGGCAGCAGATTGCCGAACGCCAGATACTTTGCGTTCTCCTGGATCTGTCCCCGCCAGCGAAGGTTGACCGTGTCGAGCCGTTCGGTAGCCGAATAGATGACCGGCACCCGGCCGTTGATCTTCTGCGCCAGCGCAAAGGCCGGATTCGTCCGCTTCGGTCCGGATCCGTACTCCTCGCTCAGTTTCACCAGCAGCGCCATCGTCTCCTCGATCCCCTTCTCCGTCTCACTCTTTACGGTCGGACCGAAGATCTCCGACTTGACGGCAAGGGTGTAGAGTAAGGGAAAGAAGCTGTAGCCGAGAGCGGCCCGGGGCTGGAGTCCGGCAGGGAGCCTGATGATCTTGTAGTTGGCCGCCATTGCGCTCCGTCCCAGTTTTCCTCCGGTGGTAATCACCAGAACCTGACCGGCATCCTTGCGAATGGCGTTATATGCCGTGAGGGTCTCCTCGGTGTTGCCGCTGTACGAGCTGACAACCAGCAGATCGCTCTTCCCGACCGTCGGAGGAGCGTAGTCCCGATTGACGATCACTTCCACACCGGCATGGTCCCTGAACGCCGAGACGTAGCTGCGCAGGAGATCTCCCCCGATGGCCGATCCTCCCATCCCGAGAATCACGACTCTCTTGACCCGGCTCTTCGCGACCTGCGGCCCGTCCTTTGCAAGGACAATCGCCCCCCGTATCTGATCGGCGAATCCCGCAATCGCCGCATACATATCCCCCGGATCGTTCTCCCGATAGTTGTTCTGTGTCAGATTCATGGTGAAATGGTTGGAATAGTTGTATGGTTTATTGGTTGAGTGGTTCTGTCGTTGTATGGTTCCATGGTTGCACGATCATGCAAGATCACCGGCAGAGAAGATACGGAGCTTCCCCGTCCGAACCTCTTCTTCTCCTTCACCCCCTCGCCCCCCGTACCCCTCGTCCTCATTTCCGCACACTCCCCTCCTCGAAACTCCAGAAGAGCAGATCCAGTTCCTGCAGTCCAAGTCCGAACGTCCGGGCCAGCTCGGCGAAACGCTCTTCCAGTTCAAGGTAGCGGCGGGGTGTGATCGTCTTCGGCAGCTCGTCGATTGTGCCGCACCGGAGCAGGTGCTTCAGGATGTGGCGATCGATAATCGCCAGATCGAGATGACCGATATTCCGGAGGAAGTGGGAGGCCTCCTTCCAGCCGAGACCGTTGACGTTTTCGGCAAGCCACTTCCGCTTTGCCTTCGAGGGTCGATCCGACGTGATGACCTTGAAGATGTCCTCCCATCTCTCCCTCAACAGGATGATGCGTCTCCCCTTCTGATTGTGGAACCGGATGTAGTTCGCCGGATCGCGCAGAATCGGCGTCGGGTCGATCTCCGGCTCCGGAAATCCCTCGCTCCGGAGCCGGACGATCACCCGCTCGGCATGAGCGGCCTTCGACTGGGGCGTCAGCAGACAGTAGAGAAGTTCGAACAGATACTCTTCCGGAGGGACGTTCCGGAACTCTTCGAGCCGCTCCCGGATCGTCTCCCGATGTCGTTCCCAGTGTCGCAAATAGATCTCCTCCATGGAGATTTTCCCTTCGTTCATTTTTCGTCTCGGCGGATTTCAATATTCTTGCAGTCTTTGCACTCGACCGATCCCTTTCCAGAAAAGGGAAGCAACAGCAACCGGAGAAGAAACGGAAGGCTATGGAATCGACAATACAAACGCTGAACCGGGTGATCGACTCCTGGACCGAACGACACCGTCCCGAATCGATGAACACCGACTGGGGACAGGCGTTGCTGGCATACGGTCTGGCCGAAGCGGTCCGGATCACCGACAACGAAAACGGACGGGAATATCTGCGTCGCTGGCTCACCTATCATCTCGGCGCCGGTATCCACCTGAGCTATTTCGTCGGGTCGTGGGGAATCGGACTGCTCTATCCGGAGATCATCGAAGAACATCCGGAATACGAACACGAGTTGCGGGATCTGGCCGACCGACTCTACGATCTGATCCTGGTCAAGGCGATCCGCAACGGCGAGGGAGTCCTGCTCCACAATGTCGACCTGCCCCATGTCTATATCGACACGATCTATTTTTCCGCCCCCGTTCTGGCAAAGCTGGCCCGGACGCTCGGCAGGGATGGATGGGAGACCGAGGCGATCCGTCAGCTCCGGCTTCACCTGGAAATCCTGCGTGACGCCGATAGCGACTTCTTCATCCACTGCCGACAGAACCTGACCGGACTCCGTTCGGAAGGAGCCTGGGGACGGGGAAACGGTTGGGTGATGATGACGTGTGGAGAACTTCTTCCGGCCCTTGCAATCGGTTCAACCGAAGGCGAGATCGTCGGACGGATTCTCCGTTCTCTGTCCACTCATCTGCTCCCGTTCCAGACGGAAAACGGTCTCTGGCGAACGATTATCAACGATCCGACTTCCTACGAGGAGACATCGGCGTCGGCGATGTTTCTCTACGGCATGATCCGGGGAAGAACCTCGGAAGTGCTGGGAGAAGAGTTCGACGAACCGATCGGGCGGGGGATCGCCGGCCTGCGTCGGCATATCGACGAACAGGGACTCTTCGGCGGCAGCTCCGAGGGGACCTGGCCGGGAACGATCGACTATTACAAGGGATTGGGGCGGGGAGAATGGTGGTGGGGAACCGGTGCCTGTCTCCTTGCATTAACCGAATACGCGATGTGGAAAGAATAGATGACCTTTTTTTCTTTCGATAAAAGAACATCCTGAGACTTGCCCCGCTCCCCCTGTCTTGCGTACTTTTGCAGGTTGATTCCCGAAACCTGAATCGGTAAGCACCTGTAAGGGTTCGGGAACAAGGAGAGAATCAGCACAAACCAGAGAGATTTCAACTGAAGAGACGACCGCCGCAACGACCGCGTACGCCACAGACGCGGATTAACGAACGAATCAGAGCACCCGAGATTCGCGTGATCGACGAAGAAGGGAACCAGCTCGGGATTATGACCCCGCGTGACGCGCTGCAGCTTGCTCAGTCGCGCGAGCTTGATCTGGTGGAGATCGCACCGAACGCAAAACCTCCCGTCTGCAAGATTATCGACTACGGTAAACACCGCTACGAGCAGCAGAAACGGGAGAAGGCACAGCGGAAAAGTCAGCATCAGCAGCAGCTGAAAGAAGTCCGTCTTCATCCGCGAACCGACACGCACGACCTTGATTTCAAGAAGCGCCATGCCCGCGAGTGGCTGGAACAGGGAAACAAGGTCAAGTTTTCCGTTTTCTTCAAGGGAAGGGAAATGGCCCACAAGGATATCGGACAGGAGTTGCTGAAGGGGATCATCGAGGATATGGCCGATGTCTCGAAAGTTGACCAGGCCGTCCGGATGGACGGGCGGAACATGCACATGACCCTGGCTCCGGACAAGAAGAAGAAATAACGTACAACACGTAGTATAGACAGCAGGAGAAGAGTATGCCGAAAATGAAAACCGTCAGAGGAGCGGCCAAGCGCTTCCGGCTGACAGCATCGGGAAAGTTGAAGCGGGAGAAAGCCAACCGCTCCCACATCCTGACCAAGAAATCGCCGAAGCGTCTGCGCCATCTGCGCCAGTCCGGGATCGTCGGTCCTGAGGACGAGGGGCGGATCAAGCGGATGCTGGGGGCAGGATAAGAGTTCACATGCGAAGTGACTTCACACGCGTGAAGTCGCTTCACATACGAAGTCGCTTCACGTGTGAAGCGACCGGCGGAAGGGACATCGCCG
>CAMLOB010000080.1 GCA_946481475.1 uncultured Chlorobiota bacterium
TGCGGGGCTGATAGGGCATGATCCGGACATACTTCCCGCCGATCACGTAGCACCGGTAGTACTCCTCGAAATCGATGTCCTCCTGATAGGTCATGCAGATATCCCCCGACTCGTTGTAGGCGTGGAAGAAATCATCTTCTCCTTCGATCCGGTAGACGTTCTTCCATCCGCCGCCGTCGAACGGCTTCATCCATCCGGGAAAGCCGACGTACTCGAACATCTCCTCCCAGTTCAGCGGGTAGATCAGGTTCCGCATCGACTGACTGGTCGTGTTCGGCGGATGTTCCTTCGACGGGATCAGCACGGTCTTCGGAACGGCCACGCCCAGCTTCTTTGCCAGCGTGTAGTTGAAGAACTTGTCGTCGGCCGACCACCAGAAGGGATTGTTGATAATGTGCGTTCCGTTCAGGGCCGCATGTTTCAGCATGGCCCGATAGAAAGGTATATCCTGGGAGATACGATCAACGATGACCGTGTAGGGAAGGGGGTTGTCGAGCATGATTCCCCCCGTCTGCAATAGCTCGGCCCGGACGTTCTCCTCACGACGATTGATCGCCTCGACAAGAGCCGGCGGGAACGACTGCTCCATGCCGAAAAGGACTGCGATACTTTCCATAGACAGAATCCGATAATGGTTTTGAGACCCGGATGAATCGGGTAACATGAAGCCGGTCGGCGGGTGATGAAACTCATCCGGGTTTTGTGGTTCGTTGCACACTCTCAGGGTTTGTAGGCAATGTTATGAATAACTTAGTGAAGATCAAAGGGAGGGAATGGGAAAATCCTCATGTTGCCGATTCGTAGAAGCCGGAAGCGTACCGGTCTCTGCGAACTCCCCCTCCCTCTCCTCCGTTCAGTCAACCGAGACGCCTATGCATCGAAGAATCCGACACAGAACCTTCCCCCTGCTGGCCCTTCCGTTGCTGCTTTGCACCCTTGTCCCCACATCGGCAGGCAACGGGGGGAAACGGGAGTCCGTCACGCTGCGCGACATTACCGTCACTCCCCTCGACGACGCCGCAACCGTCACATTTCTGGTGAACGGCCCGGTGAAAACCGTCGTCATCGAAAAGAAGGGGACGGACATCGCCCAGGTCCGGATGAAGAGCATGAAGGCCGACGACAAAGCCCTGAACTCCGCACTGCCGAAACCGGGAGTCGTCTCGGTAAAGGCCCACATCGAACGAACCGATGTTCTGGTAACCGATGTCCGTTTTACCCGCGAGGTCCGGTCGATGAGCGTGATTCGCCGCGACTCCTCCAAAGTCACCGTCAAGGTCAGTCTCGGCCGGCAGATCTCCGGAACGCAGAGAGAACAGGGGAACACCGGAGGAGAGGCCACGCGCAAGTTGACAACGATTGTGATCGACGCCGGGCATGGAGGAAAAGACCCCGGGGCAATCGGCATCGGCGGTGTCCAGGAGAAGGCGATCACCCTCTCGGTGGCAAAGAAGCTGCGCGATGAACTGAAAGCGAATATGCCCGGGGTGAAGATCGTGATGACGCGGGAGAATGATTCGTTTGTGGAGCTTTACAAACGGGGCGAGATCGCCAACAGGAACCACGGACAGCTCTTCATTTCGATCCACTGCAACTCGATGCCGGAGAAGCCCCACCCGGCCACAGGCTTCGAGTGCTGGATACTCCGTCCCGGCAGAAGCGAGGATGCCGCCCGCGTCGCCTCGCGGGAGAACGATGCGATTCAGTACGAGTCGAACAGAAAACGCTACGACAGTCTCGACGCCGAAATCGCCATTCTCGGTAGTCTGGCGCAAAGCGCCTCGGCCCGCTACAGCGAACAGCTTGCCTCGGACATCCAGGCGGCCATGCGTTCGGATACCCCGTTGAAGGATCGGGGAATACACCAGGCCGGGTTCTATGTTCTGGTGGGAGCATCGATGCCGGCGGTCCTTGTGGAACTCGGTTACGTCAGCAACGAGCACGACGTGAAGAAACTGAAAAGTTCTTCCGAGCAGCGGAAGCTGGCGAAGGCTCTGGCAAAAGGGATCGGAAATTTCGGAAAGACCTACGAGGAATCGCTGCAGAACTGACCGTTAAGGAACGCCCCTATAGAACCGAAGAGAGATCGACAACGCCGGGACGGAATCAGCGGACCTCTGCAATCCGGGGCAATCCGATCATCTCCGGCACCCGCTGGCGCGGGATACGGCTCTTCGATCCGGCATCGATATGCCAGCTTACCCGCGTTCCGGCGATGTGAACCAGAGGGGGTTCCGACGTCTCGAAGAGATTCCCCGCATAGAGCGCATCGATACGCCCGTCGCCGAGATTCCGCATCCGGGCCGTCGTCGAGTCGATGACGAATGCATCCGTCGTGTCGGCCGGATCGCAGAAAGCGATCACCCGTGCCGGATCACCGTTGTGAACAATGATGGGGGCACCGACGTGAACCATGGCGTACATCTCCCTGATCTGCTCCCGCGACATCCGCATGCAGCCGTGCGACGAAGGGCGGACGCCGAGATAGCCGTAGTATCCCGACCCGTCCAGTCCGTGAAAACCTACGCCGCCGTAGACACCGATCCAGTGGTGCAGCCTGGCATCGTTGAACTGTCGGCTGATCGCCATCGGCGTTTTGTACTGCACGGTGAAGATGCCGGTCGGCGTCGCCATCCCCTCGCTGATGAAGGGAGTGCCGCTGGAGATCAGGAAGGTCCGGGAGCTGCCGTTCCGGTTGCGGACGGTGACGTTCTGCTTGCCGAGATCGACATCCAGATAAATCGAGTCGGTGGTGTAGAGCGTATCCCGCACATCCAGATGGCTCTGGATCAGCCGGGCCGGACGCAGACCGTGCGTCGGTTCCACCGGATCGCTCCCGGCAATCCGGTTCGCATCGTTGTCGGCGCTGCCGATCGACAGGAAGGCAAAGACTCCGACCAGAAGGATCAGACCGATCGCTCCGAATGTCCCGTGTTGATTCTTCATATAACTAACGTGCGATTCCACGGAGATTGATCGGGAAAGGGAATTCCCGTACATACTGCAGGACGTGTGAACAACGCGGGAATATAGTGTGAAAGGATGGAATTATCGAAAGGGAAAATGCGTTACGATTTCCATACCGGCACGACCTGTAGTCGTTTGGGGAGACCCGGTTCCGTAAATTTGTAGGATTGAGACCCGTACAACATCACAGAGAGAAGAACATGCTCGCAAATTCATATCTGATTATCGGCCCTCACGGTCCGTCGGACATCGCCTCGGCGGCGATAACGCAGCGTCATACGATCCCGCTGATCTGGGCTTTTCTTGCCGGTGCGGACGGAGCCCGATTTGTTGAGGAAGACGGAGAGTACTATTTCGCCCTGAACGTCGATGACGGACTGAAGATTCTCGACCGTGGAATGTCCGCATGGAACTACAACACGTATTTCCGGGACATGTTCGCCCCGGTCGGCATCTTCCGCAAGTGGCTTCAGGATTACCGACCGGAGACGCCGGTCTATATCAACGTCACGGAGTTGATCCAGCGCTCCCCCACACCGGAACAGGACATGGAATCGCTCAGGAATCTGGGCGAAAAAGTGCGCGAGGCGTTCGGCAATATCGAGGACCAGGAGTTCACCCACTTTATCAACGATCTGCGGGCCATGGCCCATCCGTTCATCACCGTGCCGATTACCGGCGACCGTGAGCGGGACGCCTACATCCTCACATTCGAGGTGCGGGACACTGCAAGCGTGGAGGCGGAGATGGCCCTGCAGATGATCGGTGTCGACCGGAACAAGTCCCTGCTGAGGGCGGCCACCGCAACACTCCCGAAACTTATGCCGGATGACGACGCCTCGGAACTCCTGCCGAAGAAGGAACCGCGCGAGGACGATTCGTTCTTCACCGTCCTCTTCGCTCCGGAGAACGTCGATCTCAAGAAGTTCTTCGTCGACAATCTGGGAATGACGCTCGACCGGGAAACTCCCCGCTTCCTTTTTCTTGAACACAAGGGGGAGCGCCTGAAAATCATCAAGCTGGCCAAACCGGTTGCCCGACGGGTGGAAGAAGAGATGGAGAATCTTTGAAGAGCGGGTCCTGTTGAGACCGGACGGTAACGGTCATTCCGGAATGAAGCCAAACGAAAGCGGCGAGATACCCCTGACCGGGACGTCTCGCCGCTTTTCAGATATTTGATGGGTGTTGTCGGAAATAGCCGATAACGACCGGGGGGTCACTTGTCGCCGCTGCCGGGGCGGGAGTTGATTCTGCTGGAATAGAGAAAGCGGATTCCCTTCTCCTGATCCTCCAGACTGCGAAGATACTGGACACGGTTCTTCGCCTCATCCATACCGTTGCAGATCTCGACGTAGACACATTCCCATGGGGCATCGGAAATCGTCAGCCGACGGGACGACGCCACGCGCCGCGCCAGATCGGCCGTAGCGCCGACGGAATGCTTGCCGGTGAGGGTGCTTCTCATTACATACACATACGCAGACATACGTTCCCTCCACATCATTATGTTCTCTGGTCTGGACCCGACACGTACCGGACACAGGTACGCTCACCTGAGCGGGAGACGGGGATCGAACCCGCGACGTCAAGCTTGGGAAGCTTGCATTCTACCACTGAATTACTCCCGCATGGCATATATTCGGTGTTTTCGGAACCGGGGCTTGCCCACCGAAAAACAAGCTGAAATCTACCATTGTCACGCACGGAAAACAAGCGAAGAGAGAAAAAAATCTATCACCGACTATTGCAGGGATTTCATGGAAAAACAGAGGATTATCGCCGTTTCGGTCGGACTGATCTTTGACGCCGGGGGACGGGTGCTGATGGGGCGGCGCCCCGAACACAAGAGCTACCCGTTGCAGTGGGAATTTCCCGGAGGGAAAGTAGAGACCGGAGAGACATCGGTTGAGGGACTCCGCCGGGAGCTTCGCGAGGAGCTCGGCATCATCTCGGCGGACGAACGGCTGCACCATACCGAGACGACCACCTATTCCGACGGACGGACCTATCGCGTGGAGTACTTTGCGATCAACGCATGGGAGGGGACGATCCGAAACCGGGAGTTCGCCGGGATCGCCTGGGTTCATCCGGCCGATTTCGGAGAGTACGAGATTCTTGAGGGGAACCGGAGAATCTGTGCGAGGTTGGTGGAGGAGAAGGGCTCCTCGTGTCAATAGGACACAGGTGACACAGATTGGACGGATCGACACGGATCTGATCCGTTCAATCCGTGTACGATTTCATCGGGCACTCCCCTACTCATCCGCATCGACCAGCACCCGGATCTCCACAACGGGAACAAACGCCGGGTCGTCCTGCTGCTTCCGCTCGTACTGGAGAATGTCGTAGTAGACGCAACGGTTGCCGCTATGGACCGGCCATTCGCGACAGGTGTCCGGCCGGGCGTCGTAGATGGTGCAGAGCCGGGTGGTCTGGTTGAGAAAGTAGCAGGTCTCTTCAAAGATCAGATCTTTCTTCCGCCTCAGCGCCCGATGGCCGTCCACCATATGGGTGAACTTTTCCTTCGCCTCCTCCGGCGTCAGTCCGAAGTGTTTGGCCAGCCGCTTGATGTCTTTCTTCCAGACGTCGACACGGTCGTAAATCGAACAGCAGTATCCGACACAGTCGGTACAGTCATATTTCAGTTTTCCCACAGGTCTTTTCCGTTATATGTTCCCGATCGAAGGAAGTCCTTCCTCTTCGATCTCCGCTCCGGACCCCATCCGCCGTCTCCGAATCCGACGGGAGACGAGACCGTGCGTCGGCGAGAAGAAGAGAGCCAGAGCAAAGAGGAGACCGGAGACGACGGCCATCGCACCGGCAATCGAACCGTCAAGCACGGTTGCAAGATAATACCCGCCGACGGCAGATACCAGAGAAAGAAGAAGACCATAGATCAACATCAGGTGAAGTCGATCAGTCAGAAGCCAGGCAGTCGCCGGCGGGGCGATCAGCATGGCGACGACGAGAATCGCTCCGACCGACCAGAAGGCACCGACGGTGGTCAGCGAGACCATGCCCATCAGCGTGTAGTGCCAGAGGGTGGCGGAGATGCCCAGAGAGACGGCCAGCGAGGGATCGAACGAGGTGATCTTCAGTTCCTTGTAGCCGAGAAGAACGAAAAGAAGATTCAGCAGGAAGATGCCGCCGAGGGTCAGCACAGCAGAGGGGATATAGGCTCCGCCGATCGTAACGGTGTCAAAGGTAATGTAGGCGATCTCGCCGTAGAGGACACAGTCCTGATCGAGGTCAACCATGCCGGCAAAGCGTGATATCAGGATCACGCCGACGGCGAAGAGCCAGGTGAAGGTGACGCCGATCGAGGCGTCCTGCTGGAGGCGCCCCCGCCGGTGGAGCGTCTCGACGATGAAGGCGGTCAGCAGACCGAACCCGGCCGCTCCGAGAAGCATCGGGACGGAAGAACGACTGCCGCTCAGCAGAAAGGCGATCACAATGCCGGGCAGAACCGCATGACTGATCGCATCCCCAAGCATCGACATCTTCCGCAATACCAGAAACGTCCCGACCAGCGCACAGGAGGCGCCGGCAAGCGTTCCGGTCAGTATGATCCAAAGGGCATCCATTGTTCTGATAACTCCCGGCAGGTTTGTTCAATCACATCTTCGGTTACGGGACAAGGATCGAGACGCCGAGTCCGGCCATCGCATCGTCGGCTCCGTCGGAAAAACCGAAGCCGAAGGCAAGATCGAACTGCACGTTGCCGATCGGACTCCAGGTAACTCCCGCATCGATTGCATGGGCGGCAATATCGTCCCACGGTCCGTTACCGTAGACCTCCAGGAAAGCTCCGAACGGATCGAAGAGTTCCATGCCGAGCGCAAGCGTGTAAAGAGTTTCAAACGTTCCGTCATTCCACTCCCCTCCGACGTTGTAGCCGAGCGAGAAGATCCCCCCCAGTTCGTGGGAGACCGCCACGCGCACATCGGGACTGAGATCCTCAGGCGCAAGGTGCTCGGTCCCGACCGGAAGGGTCAGGTGGGCAAGGAGAGCGACCTGCGGGAGAATTCCGTTTCCTTTCACAAGCCTCACCTTGCCGCCAACCGCCAGATCGCCGATGCCGCTGAGACTGGAGGAGAAAGGAGAACAGGGGGGCTGATCGCAGGTCTCACCCGGATTGAAATTCTGCGAGGTGATCACCCCGCCGACTCTCAACTCAAACGTTTCACTCAGGCCGATCCGGAGGAGAACCGCCGGAAGCGTGAATCGCTGTTCGGTCTCCAGACTGTCGCTTGCGGTCGGATCGAAGACCTCGTTCAGGGCAATACCGAAGCCGGCCTCGATCTGTACGTGAGCCGGAGGAACAATCGACGCCGACTCGGTCTGATCCGGCCTGTCGGTCACAAGTCCCTCTCCCCCCTCACCCTGTCCCCGCGCAATCAACGGGAAGCAGAGCAGCAGAGCGACCGCCATCCCGAACTTCCAGGTTCGGCTCCCCTTGTATCGGTAATGATTCCGTGTTTTCATGTTCTTCTTGTCTGTGATGTTTTGCCGGGGAGTTTTCGGGTATCAGCTTTGGGCTATGAGCCATCAGCTTTGAGTTGTCGGCTTTGAGCTATCAGCTTTGAGCTATCAGCTTTGGGCTGTCAGCCATCGGCTTGGCGCCTTTGCTCTTTGCGTCCGCGGCGGCGGATTGCGTGACCTTCTCTGCCGTAACGTGAGAATCTCTCTTCCCTTCTTCACTTTATTTACCTGTATGGTATCGCCTGATGATGCGGATCGCTCTGGGGGCGGTTCAGCAAGCGTTCCAGCTCCAACTCCAGTTCGGGTGTCAGGACGTGTTCGATCGACTCGGCATCATCGTGGACATGATCCGGAGCGATCCGGACATACTGGGTCAGATAGACTTCCCAGAGGCGATGCAATCGTGTGATGCGGGCACCCCGGGCAATCCCCTCGGAGGTCATGCGCCAGCCTCCTCCTCCGGTCGATTCTACATATCCTTCCCCTGCCAGTCTCACCAGTCCCCGCCGGAGTGTCACCGGAGGGATGTTCCGGTAGGCACGAATCTCATCGAGACTTCTCTCCCCGTCAAAGACTCCATCTTCCTCCCCTATCCGGTGCATCGTCTTCAGGATATTCTCCGCCAGCGTCCTGCGGACATTTCTGCGGCGACGGATCCACCGGGCGATCACCCCCCGCTGCGGGGCGACAAGGAGCGAGAAGAAGAAGAGACCGGAAGCGACCACCACAATCCAGGGACCGGTCGGCATCCGGGGCTCCAGATAGCTGATGAAGGCTCCGGCATATCCGGAGAGGACACCGAAGAAAGAGGCAAGAAGGATCATCACACCGAGCCGTTCGGTCCAGTAGCGGGCAGCAGCAGCCGGAGTGATGAGCATTGCGGCCATCAGGACAACACCGACCGCCTGAATACCGACGACAACGGCAAGCACCAGAAGAGTCGTCATCAGCAGTTCCAGAAAGCCGGCGGGAAATCCGATTGCCTTCGTAAACTCCGGATCGAACGAGATCAGCTTCAATTCCTTGAAACTGACCATGATCGCCAGAAGAAGAAAGAGACTGACCGATCCGAAGATGTAGACATCCCGCTCCAGAAGCGAGGCGGCCTGTCCGAACAGGAATTTGTCCAGTCCCGACTGATCGGCCGCGCCGGAGTGCTGGATGTGCGTCATCAGCAGAATGCCGAGTCCGAAGAAAACGCTGAGCGTCAGGCCGATCGCCGCATCCTCCCTGATCCGGCTTTTGCGGACGATGAAGTCCATGGCAACCATGCTGAACCAGCCGGTGACGATTGCCCCGATCATCAGAGCCAGGGGATCTTTCGACCCGACAATCATGAACGCACCGGCGACGCCGGGCAGAACCGAGTGGGCGACAGCGTCGCCGACAAGGGCCCGCTTCCGCAGCAGGGCGAAACAGCCGATCGCGGCCGACCCGATGCCGAGAAGAATCGAACCGATCACCACCGTCCGTGTGCTCAAGTCACGCAGCAGAAGGAAGTCCAGCAACTCGGCGTTCATTGCATATCTCTCCCCCTCTCCTGTCGCTTCATCAATTCGGCCACTTCGGTCAGCAGATTCAGACGCCCGCCGTAGGCCTGCTGCAACAGGGTGTCGGTAAAGACTTCCTCAAGGGGACCGAAGGCGATCAGCCGAAGATTCAGCAGAAGGACCCAATCGAAATACTCACGGACCGTGCCGAGATCGTGATGGACGACGATGACGGTCTTCCCGCGACGGCGCATCTCACGGAGCAATTCAATGATCGCCCCTTCGGTGGCGGCGTCGACGCCGACAAAGGGTTCGTCCATCAGGTAAAGGTCGGCATCCTGAGCAAGCGCACGGGCGATGAAGACCCGCTGCTGCTGGCCACCGGAGAGTTGCGAGATCTGTCGTTTCGCCAGATCAGCGATCCCGACCTGACGAAGGGCCTCCATCGCCACGTCGTGATCCGAAACGCGGGGACGGCGAAACAGACCGATCCGTCCATACCGTCCCATCAGAACCACGTCGAGAACGCTTGTCGGGAAATCCCAGTCGACGGAGTTCCGTTGCGGGACGTAGCCGACCCGATTTCGCGCATCCTCAAGATCTTTGCCATAGATTTTCACGTAGCCGCTTGCCGGAGGAACCAGCCCCATAATTGCCTTGATCAGCGTCGACTTCCCGGCACCGTTCGGACCGACAATGGCAATCAGTTTCCCCTCCGGGGTTTCGAAGTCGATATCCCACAATACCGGTCGCCGATGATAGCTCACCGTCAGATCGTGAACTTCCAGAGGTGGGATAACCGTTGCAGGCTTCTCCTCTTCTCCTTCCGGCTTTTCTTTTGTTCTGCCGCCGCTCAGATTTTCCCTGAATTTCATTTCAGCGCCTCGACAATCGTGTTCACGTTCGCCGTTACCATTCCGATGTATGTCCCTTCCGGCGTCCCGTCGGGTCCCATGGCATCGGAGAAGAGTTCACCACCGATTTTCACGTCGTGCCCTTTCGACGTCACTCCTTCCACCAGGGCTTCGATGTTTCTTCGGGGAACACTCGACTCGACAAAGACGGCCTTCACCTTTCGTCCGACAATCAGATCGACCATCGCAGTCCGGTCGGCAAGTCCGAATTCGGAAACCGTGCTGATTCCCTGAAGTCCGTGGACTTCCATGCCGTATGCCCGACCGAAGTAGCCGAAGGCGTCGTGGGCGGTCACCAGAAGCCGGAAGGCTTCCGGAATCGAGGCGATATGTTCGCGCACCCACCGGTCGAGAGAATCGAGTCGGGCGAGATAGGCCCCGCCACGCTGCCGGTAAACTCCGGCGTTGGCTTCGTCAATCACTGCAAGCGTATCGACCAGACGGGCAATGCCCGATCTCCAGAGAGCGACGTCGAACCAGATATGAGGATCGAACGCCCCCTCAAACTCCGGCGGTCTGCGGAGTGATGAGGTATCGAGCAGTTCGCCGATGGCGATCACCGGTTTGCGTGCCGCCAACTTCCCCAGAACATCGGCCATCTTCCCCTCCAGATGGAGACCGTTGTAGAGAATAATGTCGGCGTCGGTCAGGAGCTTCAGATCGTTCTGCGACGCCTTGTAGAGATGAGGATCGACTCCCGGCCCCATCAGTCCGATCACCTCTGCCCGGTCACCGGCAATGTTTTCTGCGGCGTCGGCCAGCATCCCGGTTGTGGTCACAATGACCACTTTCTCCCCCTCTCCCCGATCCCCGTTCTCTCCTTCCGCTCCGCACCCGGTGAGGAGAAGAAGCCCCCCCATCGTCAGATAGAATAAAACCTTTTTCATCACCCCTTTCCGGTCTTGTTGTTTTCGCCTTTCTGTGATTCAAGCTCAATGAAAACGCTCTGCGCCAGCTTCTCCGAGACGATCGATTCACGTTTACCGGCAATCAGCCGGACCGAGCCGTCGAAACCGATCCGTTCGACTACCCGAACAGGCGTGCCGATCTCCAGTCCGAGCGATGCGGCATAGCGGAGCAGCTCCGGATACTCATCGCTGACGCGGGCGACAAAGCCTTTTCTCCCCGGCTCCATCACCGCAAGAGGGAAGAGATCCCGCTTCGGAATTCTGCCGTCCTTTGCCGGAATCGGATCGCCGTGCGGATCGTGCATCGGATTCCCCAGGAAGTCGTCGAGCCGGTTGACCAGTTCGTCCGAATCGATGTGTTCAAGCTGATCGGCCAGGGAGTGAACCTGATCCCACGCAAAGT
>CAMLOB010000081.1 GCA_946481475.1 uncultured Chlorobiota bacterium
TACACGAATCTGGATCGGACACCCGATGAGGAGGCTGTCCTTGACGGGTGGGACGGATTGCGGACGATCTTCGTCAGCACCATGCGTGACTGGAGTCGGGTGGCCGACTGGTATATCCGCAAAACCTACCGGCGAACCGATGCCACCTACGATGTACAGGCAATTGTCGATTCGATCATCACCGACGGCATGAGCGAGGGGGAGAAGATCGAGACGATCTACAATTACGTCACGCGGCGGATCAACTACTCCTACGTTCCGTTCCTGCAATCGGCCTACACGCCGAAGTCGTGTGATCTGACGATCTCCTCGAACGTCGGCGACTGCAAGGACGTTGCCACAGTCATGATCGCGATGCTTCGCGAGGCCGGGATCGACGCCTGGTATACGCTTGTGAAGACCAACTCCTTCAATCATGCCCGGTTCCTCCCTTGCCAGTTGTTCGATCACGTCATCGTCGGTCTGGAAGAGGGGGGACGGAAGCGCTACATGGATCTGACGACGAACTTCTTTCCCCACTACGTGATCCCGTTCAACGACTGCGGCGCCTGGGGGCTGGATATTCGTCCGGGAGAAAAGGAGATCTTCCAGTTGCCCTTCGACAACATCGATCCGGAGAAGAATCTGATCGACATTCAGGTCGGTGCCGTGCTGGATACCTCCCGTGCCGTGACGCTCGACGTGCGGGCGACGCACAAAGGGCTGGAAGGAGGATACGTCCGCGAAGCGATGGCGCGGCAGTCGAAGGAGGAGGTCCGGAACATGATCCTGGATCTTCTGGGGCAGGGAACGTTTCAGGATCTGCGTCTTCAGGAATACGATTTCGAGAATCGTCTTGCGATCACCGAACCGCTTCGTTCCAGCTACAGATTTGCCGGCGAGCGTTTCAGCGACCGGGTCTCGAACCTCTATATCTTTCGTCTCCCCTGGATGCTGGCCATCCGGAACAGCAACGCGATCAAGACTCCGGAACGGGCAACCCGGCTTGATGTCTCGCAACTCTGCGAGACGGCTCCTTCACGTCAGCGTGCGCGGATCGTGTTTCCCGAAGGATACGAGATGACGGAGATTCCGGAGGATATTGATGTGCGGACCGAATTCGGAACGTATCAGGTCCGATTCACTCCCTTTGAGGGGGGGATCGAGGTCGAGAAATATCAGCAGTTCAACACGACGCGGATCGATCCGGAGAACTTCGACGAGTTTCGCGAGTTCTATCTTCGTCTGCTTGATCTGGACGAAGCCCGCTATGCGATCATCCGCCCCAGATAGGGGGCGGATGAGGGGGCAGCGATACAAGGGAGCACTCGGGCACCCGGATGAAATCTGAGTGAAGAACGCCCGTCTGATGACCCCGCAATCGTGATGTATGGCACGGTCTTTGCCGCATTCCAGTCAGGGGACCTGTAACACGGTCGGATCTTCTTTTCTTTGAAAAGGGGATGAATTTTTCCCTTGTTTTTTCATGGTTTGTCATATATTGTCCCCATTGTCTGGGAGAAATGTTCCCGCTTTGGAGACCAAGGATCTGGGTTGGTGTGAAAGAAGCCGAACAGTTCTTGCCCGCAATCGGAAGCGCACAACGTGTGGTATCTGCTGACTCTGCAGCGGAAAAGCACTGGCAATAGAAGAAATTCAAGGATTTCCCACCGAATAAAATTTGCGCATGAGAATTGCTCCGCCGTACATTACATTTCTTGCGACAACAGAGCTAACAGTCAACAACGCTAACTATAACCACGAGCGATAGCCATGTCGAAAGGTGGAGCTGGCAAGGTCTATTTTGTGCTGTACCTTGCCGTCATTCTTGAGCTTCTCATCATCTTTATCGAACGGGATGAAGCGGAAGAGCATCTGCGCAGACAGCAGCGCGAAGCAATTCAAATAGTCCAGACGATCCTCTCTCAGTTGCAGTCGGGTGTCGGCGCAACGGCGATTACCACACGGCCCAAGGACAATATTACCTTGAGCGACAAGGAGCCCGAATCGACCGTTCGGGTCTACGACGTGCTGGTTGCCGTGGGCGACTCGAACGCCGTGCAGGAAGGGGGAATCCGGGGGGACGATATCCCGGAGCTGGAGTATATGGTTTCCCACGTGGGGGATCCGAATATCCCGGAGGAAGAGCTTCCTCTGGACACTACCGACCTGAACGACCCATTCTTCAAAGCCGTGCTTGGAACGAAGAATGGAGGATACTTCGAACCGAAGCAGGAGAAGGGGGCCGCCATACCTACCGGCGATCCGACCGCATATTTCCAGTTGAACGAAGAGATGACCGCACAGGAAATCGCCAAGGGGCGACGTGTGAAGGTCTTCCGCGTCAATTTCAAGCCTTCAAACGGTGAGGGGTGGTACCGTCTCCGTTTCAAATCCCGCACCAATCAGATTATGGGGGTTGTCGATGCCGAGCCGAGCGATGACGATACCGTCAGAATCGGCAACGTGAAGCTGACCGTGAAGCAGTTGCGCTCGGTGCAGAAATTCCTGGAAAAGGAAAAAGACGAAAGTGGTGCGCAGCAGCAGGTGAAAGACTATATCGATGCTCTGTTGAGTCCGGATGCATGGAAGACTTTGTCGATTAACTCCGGCGCCAACGCCATCGACGTGCGCGTTGTCCGTCCGGATCTGCCGCCGCCGGCCGAGCCGATTGCGGAAATCCTGGTTCCCCGTCCGGAGATCTACTGGTATACCGGCGCTCCGCTGGAAATGCCGGTGAAGCTGGGACCGACTGAAGCATCCAAGGATGCGGATCCGGGGGAGGCTTCTCTTGTCGAGGATCCGGGGGGGATTCCGATGCGCTATAATCTCGTCCTGCCGGCTCAGGTGACCGCCGGAGAGAAGATCCTGACGGTGACCGCATCGAACGGTGGAAAGAGCGAGATTTCGGAGAAGAGACTGATTGTGTTAAAGCCCGAACTGACCGGCGGGTGGAAGCGTCAGCGGGCCTCGCGGGCCTATATCGGTCGCGTCTATAGTCCGGAAACGGAATGGGAAGCGACACAGATCCCGCCGGAGCACTACGTTACCGAGGTGAAAATCAACGGCGAAAAGGTCTTTGAAAAACCGGGGACGAAATTCTCGAGTGAGGATCTGCCGAAAGATAAGTTGGAGATCAAGGAGTCGACCAAGTCCGTAGCCACAACCATCTGGTGGGCGCCGAACGGCACATCCGACCGGAGCAAATGGGTGCCGCTGGTCAGCACCGATCCGTCGGTGGGAACCACACAGGTGGCTGCCGAAGGGATTGATCCCCGTTACCAGACTCCGACACATGATGAAGGATTCGAGTTCACCTGGACGATTACCAAGTCCAATACAAGCAATGACTTCGGTCCGATCGTAATTCGTCAGCCGTTGGACGGCGGACGGTTCGGTGAGGCGACAAGCGTTACTTCGTCGTGCGAGGAATGCGGAGATCTGGGTCTGAGCCAGCCGCGGATTACTTCCACAGGGAGCAACCAGTGGTCGATGTACATGGAAGTGACGGATGTTCGCAAGCTGGTATCGAAAGCGCGTGAAGTCAACGGCAAGGTGCTGCAGCTTCCGCTTACGATCAAGGGGCGCGAAGCCGAAACCGTCAGCGTCGTTCAGTTGACCCTCCGTCTGGGGAGTTAGGGATTGATTGTCTTCTGAAAATCGATAACAATAATCATTGTAAAGCCATAGACCGGAGAAAATTATGCTCAACAGGATGTCTCGGCTCGGCGGATTCCTTTGTGTGCTGATCAGCGGAGGAATGATCGCCGTGACTGCCTCGGCCCAGCCCGACAGTGACAGCGAGAAGGCACGCACCCGGCTTGACCGACAGATCGGTTCACTGATTCGTTCCATCGACGACATCGTCTGGTCCGATATCCGCATCTACAAGCTGGAAAGCGATTTCAAGACGCGGCTCGTTACCAGCATGCAAACCGAGGACGAATCGGATCTTGAACGGCTGAAACAGATCGGCGAGATCATTGCGCCGGATCCGATCCCGAATTTTGATCAGATGGCTCTCTCGATCGCAGCCTCGCCTGCTGTGCAGAACAGTCGGATGTTCCGTCTCCAGTTGGCGCAGCGTCTGGGACTGGATCCGGAGTTTGATATTGATGAAGCGGAAGCCGATAGGGCATACAGCATTGCGGCGACCATCATTCAGAATCGGAGGAATCGACCGAAGAATTTCTATCTGGTCACCTCTTCGGATCCGGCCAATCCCCGGTTGATCGCTCTTCTGGGTGTTGATCTGGAGAGCGGACGTCCCTCGCTGACCTCGTTTGTCAAGGTCGGAACGCAGTTGTACGACTATCTCACGTCGAACAATACCGATTCGACGATGTACAGCGAGATGAAGGATGCCGTCAGGGAGAACAACACACAGATGCTGTCGAATCAGATGTTTGTGCTCCGTGATCTGGCGAACACCGTTATTGTTGATCGTACCACGACCCGGGCGACCCGTATCGATGAAAACGAGAATGGCTGGGTGATGAAGAGTGTCAGCATCGGCCGTCCGATTCGGGAGGAGTGGAAACCGGCCGATACGAGCAGCGGTGCCGGCGGAAGTGATGATCCGTGGGATCTGGATTTGGGTGATCTTGGTCTGGGTGGGGAGGAAGCCGGCGTTGACGTTGTCGAGGGTGCCGCGGTTCCTGGCGCAGTTGAGTTCCCGAACGAGGTCGTGGTCGGTACCGATATTATCGCCGGCTACTACAACTACGAGATGGATGCCAATCAGGTGAAGCAGACGAAGTGGGGAGTCGAGCTCCTGAACAACTTCGACGAGCTGAACTATCCGTCGATTTGGGGGGGGAGGATGACTCTGAATGCCATTCTCCGGAACGTCAAGATCGGTGCCGTTCTGCCGTCGCCCCGGTTCGGCGGGGAGACGGTGGCAGAGAGCGGATTGTTCGACAAGCCGCAGAAGATTCTCGGCGGTTACGGTATCTCCTTCGGCGGTGACTTCACCGCGCCGATGCTGAACAACTCCGGTCTGTTCAACTTCCACGCCTCCTACACCTTCAGCGAAGCATCGACCGAGGCAATGGTTCCCGGCGTCTTCGATATCAGTCCGACCGGCGATACCAACCGGCGGGTCGGCGGAGAAGTTGCCTATCTGATTCGTTACGCATTCCAGGGCTTCTATTCCTTCGGGTTCTACGCCGACAACGATGCCCAGCATCTCTTCCGCCTGAAACTCGGCGGAGCGGTCTACGGCGTCGATACATACGAGCGGCAGCAGTATTTCGGCCCGGGCGAAGGAATCGATACGACGATTTCGCTCAGGGAAGTCGGCGGGGAGACCCGCGGGGGCGTTGCCGGACGACTGGAGTACATGAAGGGAGGAACCGATATTCCCTACGGTGCCGGATTCCAGTACTTCGACGGATCGATTCAGGGGAATGTCTGGCTGCAGTTTGTGGTCGGACGTGCTCTTGACCTGAAGCTGCAGGGGAAGTACTTCACACCGCTGTTCCGCGACCCGCGTCCGTGGGAGTCGAACTCGCTTGTGATTCCTTCGATCGAGGTGAAATACCATTTCGGAACGCCATAGAAGAAGAGATCACTTCTCTTGCGGATTGTATTCGTTCATAATCATAGAGCCTAAACAAATACTACCGATGCGTAAGACAATCTTCCTTATGGCCTTTATGCTTGCCGGATTTCTGACGGCAAGCGCACAGGAACCGACCATAATAGAGCTGGAAAAGAACGTTTCCGATCTGAACACGATCGATCCGGACGTCGGACGGTACTTTCCCCGCTGGCGGATTCTGGAGGCCGATCTGAAGACGAAACTGTCGCTGTATTTCCGTTCGATCGGTGTTCCGGTCAAGCCGAGCGACACGATGACGGTGACCGCCTCCTTCGACAGAGGGGCCGAAGCGCCGCAGGATATTCTGCAGATTCAGGCAGGATCATATCCGGGATCGCAACTCAACAGTCGGCAGGCGATAGAAGGTGCCCTCGGGGCCGATCTCTACCAGCAGATTCTCGGTCGTCAGTATGCCCTGGCGGATATCGAGCCGGCAAAGCCGATCACCGAATCGGAGACCGATCGGGTACCGAGCGTTTTCTATCCGACCAATGCCAAGCAGTTCATCGCCGTCAGTGCCTTTCGTCAGGCCGTGCAGGTCGGCTCGACCGGTGCCCGGCTTGAACATCTGATCGGCAGTGACGAGGTGGGCTATCCGTTCTGGTCGGGGGGACAGGGGAAGGCCCTTGTCGACTATCCGATCATTCGTCAGGACAACGAAGACCTCAGGGCAAACGGCGTTCCCGATCCGTTCAAGTTCTCTCTCGGTGTCGGTTACCGGTTGAAGTTCGGTGTGGAAGGCCAGAGTGCCGTCGCCGATATCTTCGCTCCGCGTCTGCTGAACGGATCTATCGGGGCGAAAGCCATTGTCCGGGCGGAGTATCGTTTCCCGCAACTGAACGATATCGGTGTCGGTTTCTATACGGAATTGCCGTTCAACAAAAGAGCCGGTTCGGAGAGCGTCAAGGGGAATGAAGAGGTTGTCTGGGTTCCGGATTCCATCTTTTCGACCCGTCCGCCGGTTCCGGTTCGCTCGGCCTATTTCCTGCGGACCGTGGCGCAGGGGAATCTCTTCTGGGAGACCTGGCTTGACAACTACGAGCACTACATTCGATTCAGTCTCGGCATGTCCTATCAGGAATTTGCCGTCGGTGCGCTCCGCGTAGGGGATTACTGGCTTGATCCGGACGGCGAGACGACGCGCCGGGTCGACAACCGGGGAGTGGTTGTTGAAGGACCGGGAGCAAGTCCCATCGGTCTGGCGAACAATGTACAGTATACCGGTCTGGTCCACCCGACCGAAGTGCAGGACTGGCTCTACGCCAAGGTCGAATATCTGAATCAGTCGGACTTCCCGTTCGGCGCCTCGGCACAGTTGTCGAATCGGAATCTGTTGCTGACCGGTTTCGTTCCGGTGGTGCCGAACTGGCTCTTCCTGCAGGCGAAGTATTCGACGCCGTTGCTCCGAAGCGAGCCGGCACCGTGGGAGCAGAAGACATTTATCGTGATCTCTCCGGTTCTTAGGTTCATGCTTGACTAGGATTCTGTAGGGGTCCCATGCCGCTGCAGGATGTCGGGAAGAATCGGAGGAAGCCGGATCGGAAGTAACGCCGGTATAAACCCGAGAGAGAGAGACGGTTTCCGTTGCAGAGTCTGCGGAACCGCTCTCTGAAACTGAAATACTTATGAGGTGTCTCCGCACAACGAATCGAGTTTCGTTACTCATCGTTGTGCGGAGTTTTTTGTGACGGCACGCTTTTTGACTGTAACCCGTGTGGAACTGAGCGGTAGATTTTCGTTGAAACCTTTAACCCCGGTTGTTCGAACATGCCATCACCCTTTTCGATTCTGAAGCATATGCTGAAAACAGATCCTCCATACCGTACTCTCGTCGGACGGATGGCCGGGATAACTCTCTGGCTCTGTCTTCTGCTTTCCCTGCCCGTTTCGGCACAACCGCAACAACGTTCTGCAACCTCCGCCGATTCCACAGATGAACGTCTGAAGTCAACGGCCGTTCTGACGATTGATTCCGCTCTCCGCGTCTCCGTCCGCAACATCGACATCACCAGATTTCCCAAGGTCGGCATCATCTTCGACGTATTCGACAGGGAACACAACTTTATCGATACGCTGAAGAAAAGCGATATCGTCATCACGGAGAATCAGGCGGAACAGGAGGTAATCGATCTCTCGCTGATTACCAGCAACAACCGGGTTCCGGTTGACTTTGTCTTTGTGATCGATCACACCGGCAGCATGCGTGACGAGATCGATGCGGTGAAGGCAAATATCGACGAGTTCACCACACGTCTGGCCGCTAAAGGGATTGACTACCGCCTGGGACTGATCGTCTTTGACGACAACGTGGCCGCACGTCACTGGATGACCGATGATATCGAGGAGTTCAAGAGATGGATCGGTGCCATTGAAGTAGGTGGAGGAGGGGACAAAGCGGAAAATGCGCTGGAAGGATTGCGGGCCGTTACCGGCATGAACTTCCGTTCAAGCGCAAACCGGGTGGCCATTCTGGTGACCGATGCCCCCTATCACCGGTATAACGAAAACGGATTCGGTCGGACCCGCTATACCGAACAGACAATCGGTGTGGTGCTCGAACGGCAGGACATTCGTGTTTTCAACATCGTCGATCTCTCCATCAAGGGATACAATGAAATCTCCGACCGGACCGGAGGGCGGACATTTGATATTACCCAGCCGTTTGCAAAGATTCTGAACGACTTTATCGAGACGATGACCTCCCTCTACAACGCGACCTATCGTTCCCGTGCTGATCTGATTCCCGATTCGATCGAAGTGGAACTGCGTATCCCCGGCAGCGGTCATGTTTCCCGCAAGAGCTTTGCCGTGCTGGAGGTGGGACGAAAACTGGTTCTGGACAATATCCACTTTGCCTACAATCGCTACGATATTGAGCGGGAATCGATGCCGGAACTCGATTATCTGGTGACGCTGATGAAGGCGCGCCCGACTCTCAGAATCAAGATCGAGGGGCATACCGACGATCAGGGAGAAGAGACCTACAACCAGCGTCTGTCGCGACTGCGGGCCGAGTCGGTGAAGAGGTATATGGTCAATAAAGGGATCGAATCCGACAGGCTTTTCACCATCGGCTACGGCGAATCGAAACCGACGGCCAGGAATGATACCGAAGAGAATCGCCGCCTGAACCGACGGACGGAGTTTATCATTCTGCAGAAGTAAGACCGGGAATTTTCGATTTTCGAAGTGCGATTGACGAATGCGTGAAGGGTGCTCTGTGAATCCCGCATTGTCCATCGTTCTTTCCGGAGGGAAAGTTCTATCGTGAGAGTCTCGATTTGCGAAGTGCGATCGTAGAATCCCGATTCGTCAATCACATTTCGTAAATCGCCATTCATCATTCGTCAGTTGCCTCTGGCGTCAGTTGCTCCTGGCTCCCGACTAATGAGCTCCCCCACAACCATCCAACAATTAAACTATTCAACCTCATCAACTTTTTCCTACTCGTCAATCGAAAATCGTCATTCGCACTTCACCCCTCTCTGCAGGCTCTCCCTCAATCGCGTTCCTCTCCGTCCGATCTCCTCAAGCCTCTCCGGCAGACTTCCGACATCCGGCGTCAGCCACGATCCGACATTCAGGATAGAGGCTCCGGCTTCCAGTAACTTCGGCCCGGTCACATCGGTTATTCCTCCGGAAGGGGCCAGAAGAAGGTGGGGAAGGGGACCGAGCAGGGAGCGAATGTAGGCCTGGCCGTTCTCCGGCATCGGAAAGATTTTCAGGAGATCGGCTCCGGTCGTCCAGGCAGTGTAAAGTTCGTTCGGGGTCAGTCCTCCCGGCATGGCTACACAGTCGGCTTCGTGGGCCGCGGCAATCAACATCGGGTCGAGACATGGGCTGGCATAGAACCGTGCTCCGGCGGCGAATACCTCCTCTCCCTGTCCTGCATCCATCAGGCTCCCGGCGCCGATCAACAGACCTTCTTCGGCTGCAAGGTGCTCAATCAGTTCGAGCGCACCGGGTGTGGTCAGGGTGATCTCGATGCCGGTAATGCCGCAGGCGCGCAACACTTCCACAATCGGCGGTACGTCATCAGGGTTCTTTTCCCGAACGACCGCAACGATCCGATCGTTCAGCATCATCTGCAAGGCTTGCTCTCTCTGGCTCATAGCGGAAAAGGATTCGGGAACGGAGAAACAAATTCCATCAAGCGGTGTATGTTGGCACCGGTTCGGAAGAAATATCGCTTATCCATACGACATGACATTCACTACACTTCGCTGCGTTGCCCTGGCGGCAACGGTTTTTCTGTTCGCGGCACTCACATCCCGCGCCCAGGAGACGGTTCACTACAACACCACACTCTACGATACCCTGAATCCCCTGCCGGGTGCCGGACGCTACTCCGCTCTGTGGGGATATACCGCCCCGGGTGGAAGGGAGTATGCCTTGCTCGGCGGATTTACCGGTACGCACATCATCGACATTTCCCAGAAACCGGTCAAGGAAGTCGCCTTTATCCCCGGGCCCCGCAGCGGGTGGCGGGAGATGAAGACTTACGGACCGTACGCCTATGTCGTCAGCGAGGGGGGAGGGGGATTGCAGATTATCGACCTGCGCAATCTTCCCGAGAGCGCTTCGGAGATCAAATCGGATATGACCGTCTTCCGGACCGGGCATACGATCACGCAGGAGGGGGACTGGCTCTACGTCCACGGCTCGAACGTCGAGGCCGGAGCAAATCAGGGGACGCTGATCTTCAACGTTGCCGATGATCCCCTCAATCCCGTTCTGGTCGGTCAGTACGATCGGGGATATGTCCACGATGCCACAATCAGAAACGACACGATGTACGCGGCGATGATCAACAACGGTCGCCTCGACATTGTCTATCTGGGTGAGGATCGTCTCGATCCCCAACTTGTGACCGACATCACCTATCCCGGAGCCGGAACGCACAACGCCGATCTGACGGTCGATGGCCGTTACGTGATGACGACCGACGAAGTGAACTTCACGCCGAAAACCCTGAAAGTCTGGGATCTGGCCGATATCGACGACATCGTAAAGGTTGCCGACTGGACACCGGCTCCGGGGGAGACGATTCACAACATCCATATCAAGGGGACCGTGGCCTATATCGCCTGGTATACGGCCGGTACCCGCATCGTTGATATTTCCGATCCCCTTAACCCTGTGGAGATCGGTTTCTATGATATGTTTCCCGGCAGCTCATCGGCGACGATCGGCAACTGGGAGGTCTATCCCTACTTCGAAAGCGGCAGGATCATCTCCAGCGACATGACGACCGGACTTCACGTCTTCACTTTCGACGGTGCAAAGAAGGGATTCGTCAACGGAACCGTCCGCGATTCGGTGACCGGCGAGCCGCTGGCGGATGTCGTGATCGATCTTCCCGGGCTGGGACGAAGCGTCACGACCGATGCCGAAGGACATTTTCAGGTGCTGGCGGCCGAGGGGGAGACCGGCTTTGAGGCGCGGTTGCTGAATTACAGACTGAAGACCGGAGAGTTCATCCTCTCCAGCGACGGCACAGAAGTGGAGATCCTTCTCTCTC
>CAMLOB010000082.1 GCA_946481475.1 uncultured Chlorobiota bacterium
ATAAGCTTTACGGATTCGGAACAGCTCACGGGCACTGTACATAGTAAGGCTCCCGCACGTCGATCACCTCATAGATATAGATCATCATCCCCTCATAGTTCAACGTGACGCACGGATCCGAAGCAAGCTTCCTGAAGACAGCACCTCTGACCGTTATAAAGAGCGGCTCGAATGACGGTGATTTCAGAGGATCGAGATAGTCAAGAGAGTCTTCAGGATACCGGGAAGCCAGATATCGCCTCATTGGAGATTCAATGATTGAATCGCGTTCAAGAAAACTATCTATGGGGCGGCAGACCACCCAGCCTTTAACAGCATAGAAGTATCTAGGAAATCCGTGCCCCTGATCAATGTCTCGTTCATCCTTTGGAGTCAAGACCGAATCGCATGGATACAACACAGGATTCGGCGAGTTATCCGATCCGGAAAGATACAGTCCGGAGTACTCCTTGACCTGCAAACGTTGTCTTGCCGACTCCAGAACTTCCTGAAGAAGGGCATCCTCCGTGCAGGAAATGAAAGCTATCATACAGAACAAACAAGGCGGAATAAGCCGCATCATAATCGTGCCCCTTTATCATTTTGAGGTCATTGCAATGAACGGGCGTTTCCTTTGAAAACCGCAAACGATATTCGGGAACTGTGGAATATCCTGTCTCCCAACAGAATGAAAACGTTTCGAATCGGAATCCATACCATTCCTCCTCTCTCCAAGACCATCATAACGGTCAAAGGGGAACGACATATCGCTTGAAGTTCAAACGTTTCGCCTGGAGACTATCACCGTAGGACCATGGCACGCCGATCACCTGCCGACCGACTGCTTCAATCGAATCTGCTCCGACACCGATTGCCAGTACATTGGTGTCGATCACCGATGCCACCTTCTTCGGGTCAACGATCATGGATTCGTTCATACGGAACGGAATACGATACGGAGCTTTTCCCTCTCTGTCCGGAAAGGGATAAAGTTCCAGGAACAAGGTATCCCCGATCGGATAGGAAGCAAAGCGATGCCCCCTAACGACATCATTGGCAAGATCAGTCGACCAGGATTCACCCCCAGGAGCGACAACACGCAGTCGGGCCAGATAACTGCCTTTGTAATCATCCCCCGGACCAACCGATACGGTAAGAACAATCGAATCGCTCCGAGCGGGAATCGTGTTTTTCTCTACCGAATCCGAATGGGCAAACCGCTTCCCTTCATCACTGCAACCGAAGAGCGGCAGGATAAAGAGAGCCGGGCAAATCCGTAGTAGTTTCGCTTCGGTTTTCATTGCTACTTGGTTGAATTGAGTTATTTGAATCATACTGTTGAGAGACATGTTGATCGGGAAGAGACATTCCCGGTTATCAAACAGACCGCAGATTAAACAGATGCGACGGATTCACGCAGACCGGATCCGTGCAAATCCGTTCTATCCGTCTGATCCGCGTACAATCTCCCGGGACGTTCCCGGCAATAGTACACGAACGACACGGATTCAATCATTCGACATTCAAAAATCGCCAATCGAAAATCCCCATTCGCCATTCCCAAATTCCTCCTATCTTTTCGGATCATTACCCGAAACCCTTAACCCTGACATCACCATGATTTCACAACTCCGTTCCGCCGGCACGCTCGGCATCGATGCCTTTCCGATTGACGTGGAGACGCACGTCGACAAGCAGCTTTTCGCATTCAACATCGTCGGGCTTCCCGACAACGCCGTCAGAGAGAGTCGCGAGCGGATCATGGCGGCGATCAAGAACAGCGGACTCGACATGCCCGGCAGGAAATATACCGTCAATCTGGCTCCGGCCGATGTCCGGAAGGAAGGTTCCGCGTTCGATCTGCCGATAGCCCTCGGCATCCTCACAGCCACCGAACAGATTCCCGCGTCGGCGCTGGAAGAGACGCTCGTCCTGGGCGAACTCGCCCTCGACGGCAGTCTCCGTCCGGCCCGCGGCGCACTGCCGGTCTCGATCGAGGCGAAGCGTGAAGGGATGAAGCGGATCATCCTCCCGCTGGCAAACGCCGAGGAGGCGGCACTGGTCGAGGGGATCGAGGTCATCGCCGTCGAGTCGCTCGGCAACGCCGTCTCGTTTCTCACCGGAAGGGAAACGATCGCGCCCTATCAGGTAGACCGCCAGGCCCTCTTCACCCCCGACTCCGCACCGACGCTCGACCTTTCGGATGTGAAGGGACAGGAGAACGTCAAGCGTGCGTTTGAAGTTGCTGCCGCCGGGGGACATAACCTCATCATGGTCGGTCCCCCCGGGGCCGGAAAGACGATGATTGCCAAACGACTCCCCTCCATCCTCCCCCCGATGACGTTCGACGAGGCGCTGGAGACGACGAAGATCCACTCGGTGGCCGGAATGCTGCCGGAGAAGACCGCCCTGATCACCGAACGACAGTTCCGGAGTCCGCACCACACGATCTCCGACGCAGCCCTCGTCGGCGGCGGCATGGGGGTTGCCCGTCCGGGCGAAATTTCCCTTGCCCACCACGGCGTCCTCTTTCTGGACGAACTTCCGGAGTTTGCGCGGAACGCACTGGAGGTGCTCCGACAGCCGCTGGAGGACAACCGGATCACGATCAGCCGGACGAAGCTGAGCCTGACCTTCCCCTGCAACTTCATGCTCGTCGCCAGCATGAATCCGTGTCCCTGCGGGAACTTCGGCAACCCGAACGCCCAGTGCAACTGCTCGCCGGTCAACATCCAGCGCTACATGTCCAAGGTCTCCGGTCCGCTGCTCGACAGGATCGACATCCACATCGAGGTGGCGGCGGTGAAGTATCAGGAGTTGTCGTCGGAACGGCGGGGAGAGGAATCGACGTCGGTGCGTGAACGGGTGGTAAAAGCGCGGGAGGTGCAGGCCCGGAGGTTCGACGAAAATCCGGAGGTCTTCAAGAATGCCGACATGGGATCGAAAGATATTCGGGCACACTGCACGCTCGACTCTGCCGGACAGGACCTCTTGAAGATGGCGATGAACCGTCTCGGCCTCTCGGCCCGTGCCTATGATCGCATCCTGAAAGTCTCGCGGACCATCGCCGATCTGGCCGGTGAGGAACGCATCGGCCCGGAACATCTCTCCGAAGCGATCCAGTACCGGAGTCTGGACCGGCAGTTCTGGAATGTGTGAGTTCGAGTTCGTAGAGAGGAGAGTTGAGAGTGTATAGAGTGTGGGAGGCTGGGGTAATCCCGTGCTCCACTCCGCATTGCGATTGTCGATTTTCAATTGGCGATTGACCATTGGCGAATGATCGCGGTAGCCGGCGGGTTTAGCCCGACGGCGGGACTCCCGGAGAGATCCGGGCTCCTCCGGGCAATCCTGTTCCCCACTCCAAGCTGCGAAGGCCGATTTTCAATTTTCGACTGGCGATTTGTGATTGTCGATGATTGAATCCGTGTTGATCCGTCCGATCCGTGTCATCCGTGTACCATTTCCGAGGACTTCCCGGGAGATTGTATACGAATCAGCCGGATGCGACGGATCGCCACAGATCTGATCTGCGCAAATCCGTCCTATCTGTGGGATCTGCGGTCTATTGTCAAACGAGGCACCGCCGGCTTCTCACCGATAGAACATCGGGTATGTCTTCGAATCGGCCTCGTTCATGATGTCGTAGACCGCCTCGAAGATATGCTCGGCGAACGGCTTCGACCAGTAGCTTCCGTCCGAACCGTAGGCCGGACGATGTTCCCGTGCCGAAAGGGTCTTCGGATCGGAGTCCAGCCAGCGCCATCCCCCCTGCTCCTCCAGCACCTTCTGCATCATGTAGGCGGTGGTCCCTCCCGGCACATCCTCGTCCAGGAAGAGGACACGGTTGGTCTTCTTCAGCGACTCGACGATCTTCCCGTGAATATCGAACGGCAGCAGCGACTGCACATCGACGATCTCGATTTCCACACCGACTCCGCTCAGCAGATCGGCACGTCACGCCCCTCCCGGATCACCTCCGGCACACCGAGCGGAACCGTGAGCGTGTCGATGTTCTTCGGCAGCGGTTCGCGCAAACGGTAGCCGCTCAGGACCTCCACAAGAAGAGCCGGTTCATCGCTCTGGAAGAGCGTGTTGTAGAACCCGGCCGCCTGCGTCATGTTGCGCGGCACCAGCACGTGCATCCCCCGGACAAGGTTGATGATGCCGGCCATCGGCGAACCGGAGTGCCAGATTCCCTCAAGCCGGTGTCCCCGCGTCCGGATGATTGCCGGAGCCTTCTGTCCCCCTTTCGTCCGGTACTGCACCGTCGCCAGATCATCCGACATAATCTGCAACGCATAGAGGAGATAATCCAGATACTGTATCTCGGCAATCGGCCGCAATCCCCGCATCGCCATGCCGATCGCCTGACCGACAATCGTCACCTCGCGGATGCCCGTATCGCTGACGCGGAGCAGGCCGTGCTTCGCCTGCAATCCGGCAAATCCCTGATCGACGTCGCCGAGCTGTCCGACATCCTCGCCGAAAGCGATGATTCTCGGATCACGCCTCAGTGCGGCATCGAAGCAATGGTTCAGAATTTCAAATCCCTTCAGTCGCTCCGGATTCTCGTCGTACTCCGGCCTGATCTCCTTCACCCGCAGAGCCGACATGTCCGATTCGCTGTAAAGATGACTGCCGAAGCGTTCCCGATTGATCCGGTCATACTCGTCACGGAATTCAATCAACGGCTTGCGGACTTCCGGTTTCTCCTTCCGTGCAGCGATCAGCGCCCGGTTGATCGTCTTCATCACATCCAGACGGTAGATCGCTCCCCGCGTGTTCCGAAGTTCGTCGGCAATCTTCTTTATGTCGGAAGATGCCGAAGAAGCCGCCGCCATTTCGTCGACAAGGCTCAGCACCTGTTCCACATCTTCGGTGATCGGCTGAAGGTATTCCTCCCACGCCGCCGTCTGCTCGTTCCGGACATATTCGATCGCCTCCTCGTCGATCCGGTCAAGCTCCTCGACCGTCGCCAGCCCCTCATCGATCATCCAGGCCCGCATCCGGGTCAGCGGATCGAAATCGATCTCCCACTGCAACCGTTCCGGACTCTTGTACCGCTCGTGACTCCCCGAGGTGGAGTGTCCCTGCGGCTGCGTCACCTCCGTCACGTGGACCAGTGCAGGCACATGCTCCTCGCGTGCCCGTTCGGTCGCCTTCCGGTAGGTCTCCACCAGTGTCGGATAATCCCATCCCTTCACCACGTGGACATCATAGCCGGTCTTGTCCCCTTCTTTCATCTGCAACCCGGCAAGAACTTCCGAGACGCTCCCCTTGGTCATCTGGAATTCGTTCGGAACGGAGATGCCGTATCCGTCATCCCAGACCGAGATGACGGCCGGAGATTTGAGAACGCCGATGGCGTTGACCGCCTCGAAGAACATCCCCTCGGCAGCACTCGCGTTGCCGATCGTGCCGAAGGCCACCTCGTTGCCGTTGTCGGAGAACTTGCCGTAGTCCTCCCACTCCTTCAGTTCGTCCAGCTCCCGGTAGAGTCGCGAAGCGTAGGCCAGACCGACCAGGCGGGGCATCTGCGAACCGGTCGGCGAAACGTCTGCCGAGGTGTTGTACATCTCCGTCTGACTCCGCCACGATCCGTCCGGGTTCAACTGCCGGTTGGCGAAGTGCCCGTTCATCTGGCGACCGGCCGAGGCCGGATCGGCTTCCACATCGGTGTTGGCGTAGAGCTGTGCGAAGAACTCACGGATGGTGGTGATGCCGAGCGTCAGCATCAGCGTCTGATCCCGGTAGTATCCCGAGCGGGTATCCCCATGCCGGAACGAGTGAGCCATGGCCACCTGGGCGATCTCCTTGCCGTCGCCGAAGATGCCGAACTTCGCCTTGCCGGTCAGCACCTCCTTCCGTCCCAGCAGACTCGCCTCGCGGCTCTGCCGGGCGATGGTGTAATCGCGGATCACCTCCTCACGATCCCACGCAGCCCCCTTTGCCGAAGAATCGGATTCCTTTTTCCGGTTTTCTCCGTGTCCGTTTTCGACCGGGCCACCGGCCGTCTTTCCCTTTCCTCGTCCGGTTCGCTGCGAGGTTCTGCTCTTCTGTTGTGTACTTTCCGAATCAGCCATGTGAAGCGCTTCTATGAATGACGAATGTGGCGACGTGTCGAACACCGGGCATTCTCCGTTTGCGCGGAGAGGTGCCGAAGAAGATGCCGGAATACATGGAATATACCTTCGATATGATTCGATATGAACGGTATACCGGCATCGGGACGAAGAATATACACACCAGAGGCAATTCCCCCGACTTTTCCCCTGTGTGAAACCGTTGCACGAAAAGGGAGAAATTGTCCCGATTTGGAATATCCGCACCGGAATCCACAAAAAAAAGCTGCGTCCCGGCATCGGAACGCAGCTCTCCAGAGATGACATCCAGCATGTATCGTCACCATCTCTGTCCCGATTATGTTCGGATCTCCGGCAATCGCCGGTTCCCCGACACCGTCGCGCCCGACGGTGCCGGGCGCGATTGCTACAACTGCATCAGAAGCTCCATGTAATCATCCGGTCGATTCCTTGCGGACTCATCTCGCTTCTCTGCGGACCGACTTGCCACGGCATTCTTCTTCGATGACTCCACTCTCTTTTTCTTATCGGATTGATCCTCCGGAACTCCGCCGGAATCTCCACTCGTCCCTCCCCTCACAACGTCCTGAGTCAACGGATAACGATCGGCAAGTTCCTGAAGCGAACGGACCCGGGGCGAACTCTTGATCTCTCTTCCAAGCTCCTGCTCCAGAAGGGGTGCATATTGCCGGATCCAATTGTTAACGGTTCCTACCGAGACGTTCAGGAAGTCGGCCGCCGTCTGTTGCGTGGGACGCACGTGCGTATAGAACAGAATAAAGAAGAGTTTCTCCCGGACCGTTCGCAACGCAGGCTTTCGCCCTCTTCCGCTTCGAGTCGTTCCGGCGTCTCGCTTGTGCTTCCCCCCGACTTCGTCAGCCATACGACGGAACTCCTTCTCTTCAACCCCCGTCAACGATTCGAGCGCGTTCTTCCGATGGAAAAGCTTATCAAAGTCCAGTACCGTTCCGCCCGCCTGTCGGGCTGTCCTTCTCTTCATGAGCACCAGGGAGTTGGATATGAGCATGGCATTTATCTCTCAGATTTGTCGATAAAACAGATCGGGATGTGATCGCAGGGTTCGGCCCCAAACCGGGGGACGTGCAGATGGCGTGAGATCCCGGACGGCACTACCTTCGGTGAAAGATCGGGTCCGGAGCCTCGCATGAACGGGTTCTGATTCGCTGCGCACTTTTATCTGCACACAACAATAGTTGCAGACACAACCATCTTGTATGGGAGAGAAGACCCGACGAGTCGGGCGAATGTCGCACGGGCTTCAAAAAAACATTTCCTGAAAAACCGGGAGAAATTCCGGAATGGCGAATGGGGATTTTCGATTGTCGATTTGCGATTATCGAATGATTGAATCCTGTGTCGATCCGTCCGATCCGTGTCATTCGTGTACCGTTTCCGGCAACGTCCCGGGAGATTGTACACGGATCAGACGGATGGAACGAATTTGCACGGATCTGATCTGCGCCGATCCGTCGCATCCGTTCGATCTGTGGCCTGTGGCGATCCGCGACTCGGGCATCGATAAAAAAAAGTCGCCGCAGACTCCCTGTCTGCGGCGACTCGTCATGATCGAATTTCGCTGTCGGATCCGATTCGGTTCCGATGCTTCGCTACTCCACAATCACCGGAATCGAACGGATGCTCTCCCCCGACACCACGCGGCAGTAGTAGCGGCCGGATGTAAGTCCCGAGAGACTGAGCGTGATCACGTATTCTCCCCTTCCATCGGTCTGAAGCATCCCGGAAAGATCCCGGAGTTCCCGTCCGGCAACGTCGTAGAGCGAAACCTGCTCCGGCTTCCGGCCGTCGGCGGCGCTGATCCGGATGCGGATATCGTTATCGGCCGAGGCCGGGTTCGGCTGAACGGTGATGCCTGCGGAGGTAATCGCATCGGCGTCGATGCTTGATGAGAAGTCGATGACCACACAGGTATCCTGTCCTGTTCCCGTTGCCACAAAACAGGCCATTGCCGGGATATCGTCATCGTTGCCCGGATAGTAGATGCCCCAGATCGGCTTGTCGGCCGGGAAGGAAGGAGAAAGAATTTCAGCGGCTCCCAAAGGTCTCCAGGCAAGAACGGCGGCATCGGGAATTTCGCCCGGATAGTCGCTGTGATACTTGTTGAAGACCGCATTCGCACGCAAGCGTGTGGCAAATGCATCGCTGCCGGAATAGGCACCGGTCAGGTCCAGCGCAACCGGCTCCTGATCATAGTCCCCTTCCCGCTCGGCGAACGCCTGCTTTCCTCCAAGCGCCACGCGCAGTACGGCAACGCCGATACTGTCATTACGTGAGGGAGTCATGTAGAGGTATCCCCAGGCAGAAGAAGTGCCGTTATTCTTTTCAAATCCAGGAGCAACGAGGCCCGGAAATAACTCGCTAAGATCAACCTCTCCAGGCGCGGCAATACCGACCAGAACTGCCTCGCTACCAATGGAATCCGTGGCGATATCAGTAGCATACGCCAGTTCATCCTGAGAGAGATACGGTTCCAGCAATCCCTGTGCTGAAAGGTTCTGTCTCGCAAACAAGGTTGCAGCAAACAGCACCGTAATAAATGCAAGAAATCTGTTTCGTTTCATCGAACATCAATTGATTGAAAGTGGATGCGATACGTTGTTGCGGCAATTGCCCTGAACAACAACCGGGGCGAAGATACGGATACAGCCGTTGACGCAGAACAAGGGAGGAACTATTCCTCGGGAGGTTCCGCTTTCAACTTCTCCTCCGGCCTGCTCCGCCGGAACATCCGCCGCTCGTACCAACTGAAGCCGATCCGGCAGAGGGCTACCCAGGCGAAGCCGAGCGACCAGCCGGCCAGAACGTCCGACGGGAAGTGGGCGCCGACCAGAACGCGGCTGATGCCGACGGTTATCGTTACCAGAATCGCAAAGCCGACGAACATCAGACGGATGCCGAGCAGACTCTCGCGCCGGGCGAAGACGGTGGCCAGGGCGGGGAAGATCGCCGCGGTCAGCAGACTGTGGCCGCTGGGGAAACTGGGGGAGGTCATCGAATAGATGACGCCGGTGGCGAAGTCCGGACGGACCCGGGCGATCCAGAACTTGAAGCCGAAAGTCAGGACCAGCGCACCGACGACGACCGCCAGCAGAAACCAGGCGCCGAGCCGGTCTCCGCGGGCAATGATGTAGATGAAGTTGGTCACGATCAGGAACGAGAGAATCGTGGTGCCGCCGAGCGATGTGACGTCGCGGGCAATGTTGTAGAGCGATTCGCTGTTGAAGGGATGGCCATATGAGGGGAAGACCCAGTTGATGATGAGGTCGTCGACGAAGATCTTTCCTCCGAGCGAGTTCGTCAGGAAGACAAAAATCCAGAGTCCGACGGCGATCACCGCAACCAGCGCGAGAAGACGACTCTCCCCTTCCCGTCTGCTGATGATCCGGTGTCCGAACGAGCGTAGCGAATGATGCCGGTGGTGTTGTTCCATAGTCGCAGAAGATAAGAAGGCCGCCGGAGCCGGACCGCATTGCGTGTCCTTCTCTACCGGCGGCCTTCGCTGAAATCGGTCGTGGTTGATTCCAGTCCTGTTCTGATGTTCCTTTACTTTGCCTCTGCCGTCCCTTCAGTCGAAGAGATGGGCGCCCGGACGTCGAGAATGATTCGGACGTCGTTCTTGATCAGATCGTCCGGCATGCCCGGATAGGTGATCCCCCAGTTCTGCCTGTTGATGATGAAGTCGGCCTTCGCCGTCACCGCGTCATCCGTAACGGCGATGGTTGCCGGGAAGGCGACGCTGTGTGTGGAATCCTTGATCGTCAGGTTTCCGGTCACCATGTGCGTGAACCCGGTCGTGTCAACTTTCTTGAAATCGCTTGCCTCGAACTTTGCTGTCGGATATTTCTCCACCTCGAAGAAATCACCACTTCTCAAATGGCCGGTCAGCTTCTCGTTGTCGCTGTGAATCGATGCGGCGTCGATCGTCACCGCGACATGATTCACCTCTCCATCCTGCACCGAGACGGTACCGTCAAAGTTTGCAAATCCGCCGTCGTGCGCCAGCGTTACCTTTGCCGCCTTCCATGCGAGCGTACTCGCTGCCGTGTCTATGGGAAACGTACCGCCCACTCCTTCGCTGACTTCCACCGCTTCGCCGGTTTTCGCTTTCGATGCATCACCGACATCTCCACATCCGGCAAGCGCCGGGAGTATCGCTGCGGTCAGCAGCATGGAAAGAAGGGTGTTCCTGTTCATTGAGACCTCCAAAATCGTGATTATAACTGGACGATTATTCGTTCCAACAAATATCGGATTATCTGCAGACTCCTAAATGAAACGGCTTGTGAAATCCGCCGTTAATTCGGCTCCTGTTGTCTCGCCTGCTGAAGCCTGATCGAACAATTGCGACGAGGAGAGAATCGGGGCCTTCAATGCGAAGAGTGAGGAGAACCGTTGCCTGCATTCTCACCATCTCCAACAACGCATATCTCAACAACGCATACCTTCAGACCGAACCAATGATCCGCCGCAAACGTTCCCACCTTTGACATCGCAATGATCCCGTATATTACATCGTTATGTGAGGTCACCGGATTGTCCGCCGAAGGTATGCGTCGGGGGGTATCTGTGTCGTATTCAAGTTTTTTCACCTGAAGAGAAGAGGAGTGAACGACGTTTCCATCGGATTTTCCGTCCCCGTCTGGCTGGCGATACTGATCATCGTCGCCGGCTTTGCGTTTGCGTGGTGGTCCTACCGCACAACCCTGCCGCCGGTCTCCCCTGCCCGGCGCCGGACCCTGATCGCCCTGCGAACCGTCGGCATCACGCTCCTTCTGCTGGCCCTCTTCGAACTCATTCTCTCGTCAGTCGGGGTTCAGACCGAAGACCCGTTGGTGATGGCCGCCTTCGACAACTCCGAGAGCATGACTCGTACGGGAACCGGCGACCCTCGAATAGCCGAGGCGAAGGCCGGCATGGAGGCGCACCTTGCCCGCATGGCCAACCTGGCGAA
>CAMLOB010000083.1 GCA_946481475.1 uncultured Chlorobiota bacterium
GACATCCGCCGTACACATCGCCGGCTTCCCCGGTCGTTGCCGACAGATCGTCAAGCCCTCCTCATCATACAGGATCTTTTCGTTCTTTATCCACTTCACATCCTTCAACGTGGCGACATCAAGAACGGAGTTAAAGAGAAATCCTGCACCGCGAAGAACAAGATGGATCACCGATTCGATCATACCTCTACAGTATACGTTCTCCCTCTCTAATCACCCAGCCCCTGCACAGCACTTAACAATTCTCCGGCCCGCCCGGTTCTGATCCTGATCTCGGTCCCCTCCCGGTCGAAGAGCGCATAGCCGACCGGACGAAGAACCACCTGTTCTCCCTTTTCATCCGACGTCACCTCGACAGCCTCCCTGTGGAGAACTCCGGTCTTGACCCTCCCCTCCAGCCCGGTCCTCTCCGGTCGCTCCCGATCGGCGAAGTAGAGAATGATGATGATTGTGTGCTTCTTTGAAAGTAGTGGAAGCTGCGAGATCACGATCCGCCTGTCGGTCACCGAGATGCGGGAACGGGGGTAGAGGGTGGTCTCGCCGCGGGAAGGATCTTCGGTCACCGTCACGTTCTCTTCGTCGAAGACCGGCTCCTCCCCCTCTTCGAGAAGAACCTCGTCGAGATTCTTCCCCGGAAAGAACCGGGCGAAGAGAAAGAAGAGAACGAGCAGAACGGCGGCGATAATCAGTACGGTCGACATAACGATTCTCCGGGACGCTGTAAAGGGATGGACAATACATTGATGGAGATGAACAGAGACTACACGACGGTATAAAGACTGACCCCGCAGGAGAAACGGGAATCGGCATTATAAAGACTTCGCAGCTTCGGCAGCTTCATCGATCTGTTGCCGATGATGCAGGTGGTGCTCTGCCTGACCGAGGAGGTATTCCGGGAAGACCACGCGATGTCCGCGTATCGTAAAGGTTATCTCCCCGGTCTCCTTCAGCAGTCGCTCTACAGCCTGCAGCATCTGTCTGCGGGTCTCCACGAACTCTTCGATCAGTCGTTGTTCGCCGATCCCGGAACGGGCATACGCAGCCGCTTCGGCGTTGAATGTCCCGGCATCCGGTCCTCCCCCCAACTCCGCCCCCTCACAAACCTTCGATAATCGCTCGGTCAGGACAAAGCGATCCCAGGCGGTCAGGTGGGCCAGGCATTCGCCGATCGACCAGCCGCCGGGACGCATCGGAGCGAACCGGCACTCGGTCGGCAGAACGGCAAGTTGTTCCCCCCACGGAATCGAATCCGAGTATACGTCAAGAAATGTCCGGATAGAATCCATATCAACGATCCCGGTAACGGCACTCATATCGGCTACCGATCAATGTCCAGATCGATACCGGCCTCTCAGTCAGAACGGGAGCAAAATAGCAAAGAGAATCCCTATCTTAACGCCCGATATATCAGCACGGCGACGGGGACCGGAATAACCATCGGTTCTGCGGAACGCCGGACATCATCAACGGACCGGAGTCATGGCCGACACGATTTTCTCCAAAATTATCCGGCGGGACATCCCCGCCGACATCGTTTTCGAGGACGAACGGGTCCTCGCCTTTCGCGACATCAACCCGCAGGGGCCGACGCATGTGCTGGTGATCCCGAAGGAGGAGATCGCCACGGCGAACGACATCACCGAGGAGCATGAAGGACTGGTGGGATACATGGTGCGGGTTGCGACGAAGATCGCAAAGGATGAAGGGATCGCCGACGACGGCTACCGTCTGGTGATGAACTGCAACCCCGAAGGGGGACAGGAAGTCTACCATCTCCATCTCCACCTGATCGGCGGGCGGAAGATGACGTGGCCGCCGGGGTAATGTCGAACTGCCGTCATCACCACCCTTGTCTTGCCGTCAAAAAGGTGAAAGATTCATTCAATTCCATCCACGACCCGGCATGAAGGTTTTCCTCTGTATTCTTCTCGGCTTTATGTATTTGAACTGCACACGATTTCCGGAGCAGGAAGGATTCGTGTTCCAGACATTCGGACTTGAAGTTTTCCACGACTGGGACGAGAAGAATGTACGGAAAGCAATTGCCATGAAGTGGGGAATCAGCTATCGACACGTGGCCGGTTGCGGAGTATCGGAAGAGCAGACAGCACTCATACGGCAACATAATGATAGTGTCGTTATACGGTTGGAAGCAAGACATGGTCCGGACTGGAGAGAGTGGCTGCAGCGGGAGTTCGAGGCTGAACAGGAAAGACAGTCACGGGTTCGCCGTCTGATTGACAACCATCCGTATATCGGCAGCTACAAAACTCTGCTTTCCCTTTCTGACAAGCATCCGCAGGTTCTCCTTGCTCCGAACCTTCCCGACTCCCTACTGTATCGAGCAGTCTTGTTCGGACAGGATGAGCGGAAGAGAGACACGGCGTTTATCACTTACTTCAAACTGAAGATCGACCTTGCAACAAATCAGATTATTATCGTAAGTGATGCGCCTGAACCGTATACCGGCTTATCAGAAACGGACTGAACACACAACAAATCAGCAAGGACCACCATGACAAAACCAAGCCTCTACTCTCCCGAGGTCTACCAACAGACGCTCGGCAGAATCGACGGACTGACGAAGGATTCACAACCGGTCTGGGGAAAGATGAATGTGGGACAGATGCTGGCCCATTGCGCCGAGATTCAGGAAGTAATCAACGGGACAAAGAAGCTGGAGGGGACACCCTTCATTGCGAAGCTCTTCAAGGGGATGATTCGGAGTGCGGTCGTCGGGGAGAAGCCGTTCAAACATGGACTGCAAACCCATCCGCAATACCGGCAGACGAGCGAACGGGATTTTCAGACGGAGAAGGAACGCCTTGCCTCCGCACTGAAAACGTTTGTGGAGATGGATGAGGCAAAAGCTGCAAGTCTGGAACACCCGCTGTTCGGAAAGATGACCCGGGAGGAGAGGGGCTGGAGCAGCTACAAGCATCTGGACCACCATCTTCAGCAGTTCGGGGTGTAGCCCGGTATTGTCAGTCGAGCAATTCCCTGGTGGCTTTTTTGTGTCTCCGCTGCGGCGGATGTCTTTGTGGTAAGATTCACCATCCGCCGCGGCGGACACGAAGGACACGAAGGGACCACCAAGGACGTGATTCAGTCCTGCGCCGGGCGGCCGATCCGGTTGTGTTGCAGCAGCAGCGCGAGCCTCGTCTCCACGAGCAGTTCCTGCAACTCCGGAAGCCCCTCGGCACCGAACTCCACGCGCATCCGGGGAGCCGGGATGTCGATGGCGAAGTTCCGGGCGCGGCAGTCCTCGTGGGAACATTCCGCGCAGGGTTCATCGGCGACGGCCGCAAGCTGATCGACCATGTCGGCAATCTTCTCAAGCTCCCGCTCACGAATGCGGACGACGACCGGGCCGAACTCAAGGATATACCCCGGATGCTCCGAACACCGCATCACCCGTCCGTTGGGTGATGCGGCGATCGTTCTCAGGCAACACTCGTCGTTATGCGAATACATCATGCTCTCCTTTTCATTCATTGATGACAGAGTCCCGGAGGATATTCCTTGGTGGCTTTTTTGTGTCCTTCGTGTCTTGGTGGTATTTCACCACTAAGACACGAAGGACACAATGAGACCACCAAGAGTATTAATTCAGTCCTCGACCGGGATGCCTGCGATGATCTCCGTCCAGGCCGGGTTCTCCACGATCGATTCTTTCCGGCTGCCGAAGAAGAGAGCCAGATTATTTCCGTCGGCGTCGTAGAGTTCCAGCGACGTGACGAAGCCGTCCGAGGTCGGCTTGCACACGATCCAGGCGGAGTCGACTCCCTCCTCACGCATGTGAAGGTTGAAACCCGGATCAAGCACGTTGTACCAGCCGTGGACCTCTACGAGCCGACGGACCTTTCCGGTGAAGATCTGCATGCACCCGCCGTTGCCGACGAAGATCATGATCGGCGTCTCCGTCCCGGCGGCCTGCTGAAGCACGGCGCGATACGCATCCGGGGCAACCCGACAGGCGAACTCCTTGCCGGCCAGCCGCAACGCCTGCGTCCGGGTGACGCCGAACGTCCGGAGCATGCCGAAGAATTCGTGCGTGTCGGTCATCCCGCTCCAGTGACTGCGGAGTCCGTCGACGTCGATCTCTCCGTCCGGACGCTCCTCCTCTCTCTCCTCCACTCTCTCGACCATCTGCTCCGGACTCTGGTCGTCGCTCTTCCAGCGTTCGACAAGATTCTCGAAGGTATCAACCCCCTCATCATTTTTGAGATAGACCTTGTGAAGAGCCGTTCCCTGACGGTTGAAGAACTGGATGCTCCGGCGAGTGCCGTTCGACGTCTCTTCCCGCAGAGCAAATGCGGAGTCCCAGCTCTGCATGAAGAGCCGCAGGTCGATCCCCTCCCCCAGCACCATCCCGACGTGCGGATGTTCGAAGCTGGTATTCCGGTAGATACCGGTCGTCTCGTGGACGATATACGGGTTCCGGGTCAGGGCCATCACCTTGCCGAGCGATTCGAACTCGGGAATGAGCTTCCGCCAGTCCCCCGTCAATCGCGTGACGCCGTCGCCGCACTCCGAGGCGATCAGTTCCGCTTCGGAGACGCCGAGCGCATCGGCCGCGTCCCTTCTCCGGACCTTCGGTTGTTCCGCCCGGAAGGCATCCCAGCGTTCCCGCAACGTGGCGGATTCGGTCCTTTCCATCAGTTCTTCCATACTGTACTCCTGTTTTCTTCTCTATGATTGATGTATTGATCTCTCTGTTGTCGCTGTCATCAATTGAATGCGAGATGATGCTTCATCCCCCGCTCTTCCTCAGATTCATTCACCCGACGCACCATCTCCGACACCCCGCCGATCAGCACCAGAGGTCCGTTGTGATGGGGGTGAGGCATGACGGTTGCCGGGACGTCGAAGACCGATTCGATATGGTCGGGCGTCAGGACCTCGTGCGGGTCCCCCTGAGCGGCGATTGATCCTTTCTTCATCAGGACAATCCGGTCGGCAAACTCGGCGGCGATGTTCAGGTCATGCAGGACGGCCAGAACGCCGACGCCTTCATCCGCCAGCTCCCGAACGATTTTCAGAATCCCCCGCTCCCGCGCCGGATCAAGACTGGCGGTCGGTTCGTCGAGGAAGAGGTAGCGGTTCGGGACGTCCGGACTCTTGCGGATCTGAACCAGAGCGCGGGCCAGATCGACCCGTTGCGCCTCTCCTCCGGAGAGGGTCGGATAGATTCTGTCGGCAAAGGCTCCGGCCTCCACGCGGTCCAGCGCGGCAAGGGCGATCTCCGGACCGTTCACCTTTCTTCCTCCCTTTCGGACGTGAGGGGAATATCCCAGCATCACAACGTCACGAACGGCAAAGGGGAAATCAAGTCGCGCTCGTTGCGACATCACCCCGCGACGCCGGGCCTGCTCCTCCCGGGTCTTCTCCTCGACAACAAGATCATCGATGTGGACTGATCCGGTTGTCGGAGTCAGAAGACCTCCAAGCACTTTCAGAAGCGTCGACTTGCCTGCACCGTTCGGTCCGATCAGTGCGACGAACTCACCCGGAGGGATCGAGACCGAGACGTTCTGCAGAAGAGGAATCCCACGGCAGAGGAGCGTGATATCCCGACAGCTTACCACAGTTCACCTCCGATCTCACGGCGCCTGCGAAGCAGAAGCCACAGGAAGAAAGGGGCGCCGATCCCGGCAGTGACGATGCCGATTGGCAACTCGGCCGGAGCCGCCACCGTCCGACAGAGAGCATCGGCACCGACCACCACGACGGCACCGAGCAACGCCGATCCCGGCAGGAGGAGGCGGTGGTCCGGACCGAGCGTCAGACGGATCAGGTGGGGAACGACCAGACCGATAAAACCGATCACGCCGGTCATCGCCACCGATGCGCCGACACCGAGAGCCGAGAGAAGGATGACGCCCAGCTTCAGTCTGCCGACGTTCACCCCGAGATACCCGGCCTCAGCCTCGCCGAGAGCCAGAGCGTTCAACTGACGGGCCATGAAGGGAAGCCCGACAATGGCGGCAAGAGCAAAGGGGAGGAGAACCCCGACATTCGTCCAGGTGCCGTTCCCCAGACTGCCGAGTCCCCAGAACGTGATGCTCCGCAACTGCACGTCGGTGGCGATATACGTAAGGAATCCGGTACCGGCACCGGCCAGCGCATTGACGGCAACGCCGGCCAGCAACAGCGTGGCGACGGAGAGCTGACCGTTGACCGCACCGACCCGATAGGCAAAGAGGGCGGCAATGAGCGAGCCGAGAAATGCCGAAAAGGAAATGAAGGAGAGCTGCAACGTCCCCTCCATCGAACCGAAGAGGGCTGTCCCACCGACGATGGCGGCCACCGCGGCCAGACCCCCGCCGGCTGAAATGCCGATCAGTCCGGGATCGGCAAGGGGGTTGCGGAAGAGTCCCTGCATCGCCCCGCCGCTGACGCCGAGCGTCCCGCCCACAAGCAGACCGAGCAGAACGCGGGGAAGACGAATGGCAAGGAGGACATCGGCCTCACGTCCGGTTGCCACATCTCCGAACGGCAGACCGAGAGCGTTACCGATGACGGCAAGCGTCTCCACCGGCGAGATGCCGATCCCTCCGACACCGACGGCCAGAAGGAGGGTCATCGCCAGCAGCAGTGAAAGCCAGAGAAGCGGAGTTCCCACCTTCCCTCCCGTTCTGCGGTTCATCGTAACGACAAGCGTTCCCTCACTCATTCTCCTTTCTCCATTGCCTGTGCGATCTTTTTCCGAAGATCAGCAACTGCGCCGGGAAGGCGGGGGCCGAGTCCGAGCAGGTAGAGGTCATCCATCACAATGACCCGCTTCGCTTTCCCTGCGGATGTCTGGTCGATGCCGGTTGTCTTCAGCAGACCGTCAATCCCCCCCGCACTCCCGACGCCGCTTTTCGGAACCAGAAGAATATCGGGATCGGCCGCCACCAGACCTTCGGCGGTCAAGGGACGAAAACCTTCGTAGCCGACCGCGGCATTTCTTCCTCCGGCCAGCGAGATCATCCGCTCGGCCGATGTGTTGCTTCCGGCAGCGTGGAGCGAGCCGCTTCCGCGTGCGTAGACAAAGAGAACCGAAGGCTTTTCTTCTTCCGGCTTCTTCACATCCTCAGGCAGCGCGGCAATCACCGAGTCGGCCAATCGCTTCCCCCGCTCTTCCTCGCCGAGTCCGCGCGCAACCGCCAGAATTTTCTCCCGCACTCCATCCACCGTCGGCTCCTCCGGAACGATCACCACCGGAATTCCCACACTCCTGATCTGCTCCAGCGCCGCCGACGGCTGTGCCTCGGATGATGCAAGGACAAGCGTGGGATTCAACGCAATGATGCTCTCGGCCGAGAGTGTCCGGAAGTAACCGACCTGTTGCAGTCGTGAGGTCTGTTCCGGCCAGGTGCTGGTGATGTCGACCGCAATCACCTGATCACCGTGACCGAGGGCAAAGACCGTTTCGGTGACGCTGCCGCCGAGAGAGATGATCCGTTCGTTCTTTCCCGCTGCTCCGGTCGTGTCATCGGCCCGATCCCCGGGTTGCTCTCCCTCCCCGCCACAGGCGGAAAGAGAGAAGAGAAGGAGCAGACTTGTCAGGGGGAGCATCATCGAAAGGATGGATCGGTTTCCTCCCGATCGTCGGTCAATGTTCCCGAAAAGGGTATGTAAAAAGATCGCCATGGACAGTTGTTGAAGATTATCGAATACGTTCGTTATGGTTCTTCCGACCCCGATCACAACCGTTGCAGCCGAAAGGCCGGATAGCCTTTCTCCCCTTCCCCGTTATAGAAATCGGTGAAGACAAGTTTGTAGGTGAAGCCTTCGGCGTCGCGGATCACATAGACCGGCGACCGGATGATGTAGCCTTCGGTAAAGTCATAGAACTTCCAGTCGTAGCCGACCCCATCGAGTCGGGAGGAGTAATCGAGCGATGTGACGGTCTCGACGGTGACCTCATCAAAACTTCGTACCGAATCGACGGCCGCCGTCGTGTTGTAGCGGTTCAGAAGAACGCCTGTCACGCTGTAGGGGGTGAACTCCGGATCGTAGAAGAGATGGGTATAGCGGGTGAAGAGAATATCCCACTGATCTTTCGGCGGCTCCACCTCTACCGGCTCTCCCGAGGTGAAGGAGAGACCGACGAGGTTGCGGGAGGGATCGCGGCGAATCATTACGGTTCGATCCATACTGTTATCCAGCAAGGCGAAGCGGACATACCAGCCGGTTGCGTCTGCTCCCAGCAGAACGATCTTCACAAATCCGAGCGACGTTCCGGCGGCGTCATATCCCCGGTCGACGACATAGACGTGTCCGCGGGAGTCGACGGATTTTCCTTCCCCCCGCCACCAGATTCCGATCGCCGTCGAGTCAGAGTTACCGGAAGGATGATCGTACTTCCACTCAAGCCCGGATAGGGAAGTCACCGCCTCGAACTCCTGCAGACCGGCATCGGCAGCCGACATGATCTGGGCACCGTTCAGGACGATGCGATACTCTCCTTCATCACACAGAAAGCCGAGATCCCAGTCGGTGATCTTGCCCTGTTTCACCACAGTTCCGGTTCCGAGATCAAAGTAGAGTCGTGTGTTGTAGTCGCTCCCCATCCCGACAACAACGTCGCTGACGCCGCCGCGATCGAACGGAGCAATAGGATATTATTACGGAATGCAGCCGATTGCGATCAGTCCAGGCAGCAGAGGAAGGGTGAGCAGCCTTAGAGGTTTTCTTAAAAGTCTCGGATTGCAGAAGTCTCGAATTGCAGAAGTCTCTGTTGCTTCGTGGCTTCTTTGTGTCCTTTGTGACTTCGTGGTGAGATTTACCACAAAGTCACAAAGGGCACGAAGAATCACCAAGTGGTAGAGCATGTCCCGGATGCTTGTCTGTGACTGCTCAGACCACAGAGCACACAGGCTACTTTTAAGAAACCCTCTTAGACTCCGGTTTGCCGAAGCACTTTTTGTTCCGGTCACCACGACAGAAATTCTTTTCATCTCTCCCCTCCATTCCCTTTCATGCGAAGCGTCAGGTCGACAAAGAAGGTTCGTCCCCAGGCGACCGGCATCGTCTGATTCGGGCCGGTGTGCGCCCCTCCATCCACGCCGGAGGAGACCACATCGGTGACGTCAAACAGATTCTTTCCTCCGGCCCGGAGCTGCATAACGCCATCGAAGAGCGTATAGCCCGCGCTGAGATCCAGCGTGTGATATCCTTCAACATGCCGTTCCAGCAGATTCCCCTCGTCGTCCAGACTGTAGGAGGAGAGAGGACCGGTGAACTTGTAGAGGGAGGAGAACTTCAGCGATCCGAAGGGGATATAATCGGCCTCGACGGTCACCTCCGGAGAGAAACTGAAGGCGGAAAATCCTTCCGCTTCGGAGAGTCCGTTATCCCGCCCGATTGCGGCAATACCGACCCGTCCGGACACCCGCCCGGCTCCGTATTCTCCGGTCAGCGTTCCTCCTGCGGAACGGAAGTCTCCCACGTTCACGTAGGAGTAGAGATCCCCTTCGACGTTGGCCAGCGTGATCAGATCGGAGACGTCGTTGTAGAAGAAGTTCAGTCCGATCTCGACGGCATGTGTCTTCTGCGACCGATTCCAGGTAGCGGAAAAGGAAAGGTTGTCGGACGTCTCGGCTCTCAGGTCTTCATTCCCTTTGATGTTGTGGTTGATATCGACAAAGGAGAAGAAGAGATCGCGCAACGAAGGGGAGCGGAATCCCCGCCCCCACGATCCGCGGAGAACGAGGTTCGCCGCCGGACTGAACAGGATATTCAGTGAAGGGATCGGCGGCGCGTCGTAGCGGGTATTATAGAGAAGTCTGAGACCGGGACGGAGGGTCAGTCGTGCAAAGGGACGTAGAGCGACCGTGCCGAATGCGGCATATTCCCCCACACTTTTTTCTCCGTCGGCAATGCGATCCCCTTCGGCAACTTCTCCCCGGGCTTCAATGCCCCCCTGCATATCGGAGAGCAACGCATCTTCTTGAAGCGAGGTATGATGATAGACGCCCCGACCGTTCCAGGCGCGAACCGAAGAGATGTCCTCGTCCGAGGGATTCGATGTCTGCTCCAGCGTCACCAGATTCTTCAGGAAGGTGCTGGTCGTGCGTCGGTAGAATGATGTCGCTCCCGTCAGTTCCACTCCTCCCCCCCGCCGGTTCAGCGGAAGGGTGGCCGTCAGCGTGTTGGTCAGCCGAAAGGTCGCATAGGAATCATCGAAGGCGGTTTCGCCGTAGGGGGCCCGGGGCATTCCGCGGTTCAGGATATATTCGTCGAAGACCCGGCTCTCAAGCGCCAGCGAAAGTGAGCCGAGGTACTGCTTCAGTTTCAGCTTGCCGAAGGTCTGCTCCCGCGGCTTCCACTCCTTCACGCGCCCGGTCTCTCCGTCGGAAAAACCGGCAAAGTAGTGGCGTCCCCCCGAGACTTCCGCGACGGTGGAATTGATCCTTCCGGCAACCGAAAGATCGGCGTCCCAGACGCCGACCGACTCGTGATGGAATCCCCCCTCGGCCCTCCATGAGGAACCGACCGGGCGCCCGGTGATGAGATTGACGACACCGCCGAGAGCATCCGTTCCGTAGAGGACCGAGAGGGGTCCTTCGATAATCTCCACCCGCTCGACATCGGCCACCGGAAGCTGTGCCGGATCGATATTCTCGCCGACACGTCCGATGACCGGAACACCGTCAACCAGAATCTTGACATGCTGTCCGGAAAGTCCCCCGACCCTCAGAGCCCCACCGAGAATATTGTCCTGATCGATTCTGACGTTGAGTTCTCCGGACATCAGGTCGCGAAGATTCTGTGCCGCCCGGTCCTCGATCTCTTCGCGGTCGATCACCCGGACGTTGTAGACCGAGCGGTCACGGGAGATGGGAACGGCCTGTCCGGTCACAACCACACCGCTACCATATATCTCGTCTTCGGTAAGGA
>CAMLOB010000084.1 GCA_946481475.1 uncultured Chlorobiota bacterium
CGGATCAACCTCGGGATCCGCCGGCGGCTGGCGCCGTTGATGGGGAACAACCGGCGGCGCATCGAGCTGATGAACGCACTGCTCTTCTCCCTGCCGGGCACGCCGATCGTGTACTACGGCGACGAGATCGGCATGGGAGACAACATCTACCTCGGCGACCGGAACGGCGTACGCACGCCGATGCATTACGACAGCTATGAAACGCCTGATAACGCAGATCGTGGTCGCAGTCTTTCTCTCCGTGCCGTTGCAGGCTCAGCCGACCGACCTCATCAACGTCGCCGCGCTGCAGAGCGGTTCCTTCATGGTCGAGACGCCCCCGTCCTACAGCGGAACAAATCTGATGAGCGGCAGCGTGGGGGAGTATACGCCGGAGGCCCTCTTCGATCTGGGTCCGAAGTTCTGGTGTTCCGAGAGCGGAGCCTCCTTCCCGCACGTCTTCGTTCTGGAACTGACCGAACCCTGTACCATCGAGGAACTGACGTTCAACAATATCTGTGAGGAGTATGAAGGCATCTCCGCCCGCGACGTCCGGGTGGAGTTTGCCGACGATCCCTCGGCTCCGCTCTGGCGGTCGGCGGGGGAGTTCCGGTTGCCCGAGAGAAGGGAATCCCGTTTTCCGATCACCCCGACCGGAGCGCGAATGATCCGCATTTCCATCCTCTCGAATTACGGCAACGAGTCCTATACCGAACTGGCCGAGTTCGGCGCGCTGGGACGGGCGGTTACCCCGGAGATTCGTCCGGTGAACGTGGAAGGGGAGTGGGAGACGAACTGGGGTCCGGTCCGCTTTGTGCAGAACGGGACGTCGGTCAGCGGCGATTACGACTACCACGAAGGAGTGATCCTCTACGGCGGCGTCAACCGGAATCAGATCACCTACAAGTGGATCGAGGCCGATTACGGTCTGGAGGGATGGACGCTCCTCTTCATGAACCGTGAGGGGACACGACTGACCGGGGTCTGGTGTCACGGGACGGACTGGACCGAATACGGCTTCTGGATCATGGAGCGGGAGAAGGGACATCCGTTTGTGCCGGTTGCCGGTGCGGACGAACCGGGTCCGGGACTTGCTGCAGGGAGCCACACCGTCTCCGACGAAGTCGTTCGCCAGATGGAACGGACGCTCGACCGGGAGGAACGCCTGGTCCTCTACGGCATCAACTTCGCGACGAACTCTGCGGAGATCACCGATGAATCGTTCAACCTGCTTGATCACGTGGCCCGGCTTCTGGAAGGGCAGCCCGACCTGCGCATCCGGATCGAAGGACATACCGACGGCGTCGGTTCCGACGAGGCGAACCTGAAGCTTTCGCACGACCGGGCCGCATCGGTCAGGGACTATCTGGTGAGCGGACACGGTATCGATGCCGGGAGGCTCAGTATCCGGGGTATGGGGGAAGGTTCGCCGATTGCCGGGAACGACACCGAGGCCGGAAGGGGGGCGAACCGGAGGGTGGAGATCTATCCGGAGAAGTAGGGGGTCCGGCTGTTGCCGAACCGAAAGTCGGGATCCGGCGGCTCGCAGAAGGATCGGCGGGTGTGCAAATTCCGCCTGACCTTTCTGCGAGGAAACGATACGAGTGGGGGAAATGTTCTTCCTCTGTCTGTTGCGAAGATCGCGCGGAGAAATCCGCGTTGTACAATCATACGGCACAATCATATGGAAGGAGAAATCATGATGAAGCGATATGGAAATTTTGCAGCTCTGCCGTTGATGGCCGCTCTCTGCCTGCTGATCGGCGGATGTGAACGTGAAGAAGACCTTTCCAACGGTACCGATACGACGGCTTCCGCCGGGGAGACCGACCGGATACCCCTCCCCTTCTTCCCGACGCAGCCGGAACCGCAGACCGAAGCGATGCAGGCTCTGCTGACGGGAAAGCTGGTTGTAGAGGGAGATTGTCTGCGGGTAGGGGAACACCTTCTGATCTGGCCCTACGGCTTTACCGTTCGGGATGATAACGGTGTGGTGGAAGTACGGGACGAGACCGGCGGAACCGTGGCTCATGTCGGAGAGGAGGTGAAGCTCGGTGGAGGACAGGTGGGAGAATTGTCCGGCGATCTGGCCCCGATTGCCGAGCATGGCTGCGACGGACCCTACTGGATTGTGGGAGAGGTTGTGGGGAATGTGGTGGAGTGAGGGGGAAAGTCAACATGAAAAAGGAAAAATTCAAAAAAGCGGAAGAGGGGAGGTTCGGATGTTCTTCTGTTTTTGAATTTTTCATTTTTCCTTTTGAATTCTTTTACGCAATGTGAACGTCGGTATCCTTTCCGCACCCCCTCTAAACGCTTCCGGTCTTCGTCAATCCTATCTCTTCCATTCATCTGATTCACAAACCAATGGAGAGATAAATCTATGCATGCACTGATAGGTGTAGTGATGCTGGTGGTCGCCTTCGGGGCAGGAATGCAAGGGACCGGGATCGCCGCAAACGAGAACGGAGAAAGGCGAAATCCGCGAGGTGAGCGCGTTGCCGCAGAAGAGAGCGTTGAGAGGGAGAGCGATACCGATTCGATCCGACTTCTGGTGCCGGTGGCCGGCGTCCGGGCGCGCGATCTGGCCGATACGTGGGGGGGAATCCGTCCCGAGGGACGAAGCCACGAAGGGATTGACATCTTTGCCGAACGAAACACGCCGGTGCTGAGCGCTACAGACGGCAGAATCATCCGGCAGGGAGTCAGCGAGCGGGGAGGGAATGTCGTCTGGATATACGGCGTCGACGGTCGCCGACACTACTACGCTCACCTGGAGAAGCACTCCGACCACTCTGTCGGAGACCGGATCCGGGCCGGGGACACGATCGGCTACGTCGGCAACAGCGGCAACGCGCAGACCACGCCGACGCATCTTCACTACGGCATCTACACGTTCGGCGGCGCGATCAATCCCTATCCGTTGCTGATCGGGGGAAAATAAATCGACGGGGATATCACGATAAAACGACCGGAGAGGCCTGCTCCTCCGGTCGTTTTATATTTCCCCCTATACTTCAGCGATCACCTTCTCCAGGCTCTCCCCCTGCGGGACGCCGAGTGTTTTGCGGAGTCGCTTGCGTCGTGATTTCAGTCCTTCGCTTCCGATCCCGAGCAGCGTACATATCTCCGTTGCGTTCAGTCCGGCCCGCAGCAGGATGCAGAGGCGTTCCTGCGTTGCGTTCAGGCTCGGGTAGGCGATCCGCAGTCGCCGGATGAACTCGTCGCCGGCACTCCCCAGATAGTTGAGCGGAGAATCCGAACGTTCTTTCCCGTCGTTGAGGGTTGCCAGGAGAGAGCGGAGCAGGACCACATCCGGGTTCTGACTTTTTCCTTTCTGCCGCTTTGCAATCCCTTCCTTTACCTTGTCGCGCACCGTTTCCAGCAGCTTCTCCCGTTCTCCCAGTTTCACCACCGCCTCGGCAAGTTCATGTTCCAGGCGTCGCCGTCGCTCCTTCTCCTGTTCTACCGAGTGTTCCAGAACATTTGTCTCGGCGACGATGCGGGCGAAGCGGATGGAACGTTCGCGTTTGTTCTCCAGCAACTCCCGTTCGATGTCGGCCGCCTCCCGTTCGCATTGCAGAGCCGCTCCGGGATCCTTCTCTTTTTCCCGAAGCCGGGCGGTGTATCGCAGAAGCCGGATGCGAAAGTCGTTCCGCTCCTGCAATTCCGGTCCTATTTCGTCGAGCAGTTCTTCGGCCTCCCGCAGCTCTCCACACTCGATCCGCCATGCTGCAAGCTGAAGCAGAAGGCGAAGCTGACGACTGCGCGAAGAACCGGTCGAGACGTCATAGGCGCGCAACAGATACCGACAGGCCAGCTTCGGATCTCCCCCGTGGCCGCAGATTGTGGCCATCATGGCGCAGGTGGCCACCTCGGTCATATAAAATCCGATTGCGTGACTTTTCTCGATAGCCCAGGCCAGAAGTTTCCGCGCCTCTTCGGTCTCCCCTTGTGCGATCAGCACGTCGGCACGGCGACTGAAGATGTTCAGGGTGATCCGTTCCGGGTTCTCCGGAAGATGTGTGTGGCTGATGCCGAGCAGTTCCTCAACACGGTCGAGTACTTCAAGCGCCCGGTCAAGTTCTCCGAGCTGGTGATAGACTTCGGAGGTTGTGATATAGCTCCAGGCTCCGGTTCCGACCAGACCGTGGGATTCAAGAATCGTTATGATCGTCAGAAGCAGCTTCAACCCCTCTTCCGGGTGCTGCATGTGGCGATAGATGATGGCCAGCGATTGCAGCAGCGCACAATGGCCGATCGGATCGAATTCCGGATCGCTCCAGCGGAGGGCCTGTTGTCCGTATGCCAGCGCGGCGGCGAACTCGTTCCGGCGCGTGGCGATCTCCCCCCTGGTCATCAGCAACAGCACTCTCTTCCCCCGCTCAATTCCGGCCGAGTCGGTCGTGATCAGATCCAGGGCGCGTTTGACGGTCTTTTCCGCATCGTCGTGACGTCCCCACTCAACGAAGAGTCGCGAGAAACTCAGCAGAAGGTGGAGCCTGACCCTGCGGGCCTCCTCATCTTCTTTCCCTTCAAGCAGGAGGATTCCCTGACGGAAAGTTTTCTCGGCCTCGTCGAACTCCAGTTTCAGCAGATGGAGCCGGACGGCCAGGATCGTGATGCAGATGCCGAGCTGGGCCGGATCGTTTGCGATTGCTCCCCACCCCACCGCTTCGCGTGCAAATTCCAGCGCCTCCTCTTTCATTCCCTCCTGCCGCCCGGCATCCGACATCAGAGAGAGGGCGATGTGGGCGGCCGCCTCGGAAATCCAGACCAGAAGGGCGGCGAAATCGGCGGCATGGCGGCGTTCCCGTGCATTCAGGCGTTGTACCGGGGCGTTCTTCGCCCGGCTCTCCCTGCGAACCTCTTTGCCCGGTATGGGGCCGGGAATAATGCCGGCCGCATCCAGTTCTTCGCGCACCAGATCGGCGATCTCTTTCAGAATGGTGAAGGCCTCATGAGCATCAGGCGGATGAATCTCGGGGACCTGATGGTGAAGGTGTTCGGCCAGTGCTTCCGGGACCAACGGTGTGCGGCGCTTCTTCAGAAGACTCCTGAGCCGTCTTGTCGTAAGAACCCGATCGAAGTAAGGGAGGGAATATGGTTGCGTGTTGGCTGTCATACTCTGATGTTGTCGGACTGATATTGCGTCGCGGATACGAGTTGCCGAAATATCATGTTCAGGATTTCACATTACGGACCAAAGCTACAATGTCGTCGCCGATTTGCGGAATGCGAACCCTTTCCGCACCCTCTTTCCGCTTGATCCCCTCCGGCACTCATCCGTAGTTTCCTCTCTCCGCATCGGAAGTTCCATACGGAAAGATGACTATGCGGGGAGGCGACGTGGGTGCAGTAATCCGGAGTCGGGATACCGGCATGGAGGTTGCCCGGCAGACAATCCGCGATCACTGGTCCGAAACGACATGCACGACGACGCCTCCCCGGGTTGCTATCCGTTCCAATCAGCACAGGACGATAAGAACTATGACTATGGATAATCGCTATCATCGCATCTTCCTCACATTGATCTGCGGGGTCTTCTTCCTGCCGCTCCATCTTTCGGCGCAGAGCCGGGATCTCCGGGCCGAGCAACTGGTGCTCGACGATGACGGCGCCGACGGAACCAGAAATCTCGTCACTATCCAGACCTCTGCGTCACTGTCGCAGGACGTGATCGTGACGATACCCGATCCCGGTGCCGACAGTGCACAGTTCCTTCTCGTCCCGTTCGGTTCCGCCGGTTCCTGGTTGCTCGGGGGGAACGCCGGGACATCGCCGGGGACCGATTTCCTCGGGACGAGCGACGCGCAGGCGTTGCATCTCTACGTCAACGGCGGGACGGATAACGGTCTGGTTCTGCAGACAAACGGGAGTCTGCAACGAACTCCGGAAGGAGACGCCCGGGGGACCGATGCGGTCGACCTGCAGATCCTGCGCGATGCGGCGACACAGGTCGCCTCGGGAGAACAGTCGGTGATCGGCGGCGGCTCCAGAAATACGGCCTCGGCTCAGTACAGCACCGTCGGCGGAGGGGACAGCCACATCGCCTCCGGATTTGCGAGCACAATTGCCGGAGGAGGGGAGAACACCGCCTCCGGTTCCCAGTCATTTGTCGGCGGCGGGGTCCTGCATGTCGCCGATGGGACGAATGCCGCCATTGTGGGCGGCTTTCAGAACCGCACGGGGACCGACGGCGCTTTCGTGGGGGCGGGGGCGTTCAACGGCGGATATGGTACCAACTCGGCCATCGTCTCCGGATTGAACAACATAGATTCGGGAGACTCCGGATTTATCGGCGGCGGCGAGTGGAACCTGGTGGTCGGGACGCTGGGGACGATCGCCGGAGGGAGCGCGAACCGGGCGATGAACATCAATGCGTTTGTCGGAGGGGGAGATTCGAATACGGTGTGGGGGGAGTACGGCGTTGTTGTCGGTGGGACCGGCAACCGGGCGCTGGGCCGGAAGTCGTTTGTGGGAGGGGGAGATGAAAATGTTGCCGACGCCCACTACGCCCTGGTGGCCGGAGGGAACGAGAATTATGCCGTTGATGTCGGAGCTTCCGTCGGCGGAGGAGAACATAATTTCAACAACGGATATAACGCGACGATTGCCGGCGGACACAGAAATGAAGCCTACGGCGACGATGCGGCGGTGGGGGGGGGAGTGGCGAACGTTGCCGAAGGACATATCACGGCGATACCGGGGGGAGCCGGTCTTACCCTGCAGGGGAACTCCGCCTTCGGCTATCTGGGTGGGAACCACGGTGACAACGACATGACCATTGTCGACTCGAACGTGGCGATGTTCGGCAATGTCGACCTCTGGCTGGTCAACAACGACACGGCGGCGAGCCGGTTGCTCTTCTACGAGCCGGAGAGTGATGCCGGAATCTTTCCGAGCGGCACCAACTACACGTCGTTCGAGGCGGGGGTGCAGGGGGCCGACATCAATTATATTCTTCCTCTCTCCACCACGGCCGGAACGACGGTGGAAGAGGGATTGCTGCAACTCGATCAGGCAACCGGTCAGTTGAGCTGGGTCGATCCGGCCGAGGTCGGCGGGAACGCCTGGGAGCTGGGAGGGAACGGCGGCACCACGGCCGGAACCGACTTTCTGGGGACCGTCGACAACACGGCGCTTCACTTCAAAGTGAACAACAGCGAGATGATGATCTTCAACACCAACGGAAGTCTTCAGCGGGATAACGGAGGGGATGGACGGGGGACCGATGCGGTCGACCTTCAGCGGAGCCGACTGGCCGATACGATGGTTGCATCCGGAGACTACAGCGTGATCGGCGGCGGTGAGAACAACGCCGCCATGGAAGTCTACTCGGTGATCGGCGGCGGCGGCGACAATACCGTTCCGCTCGGCAGCGGTTATGCGGTGATCGGAGGGGGAGAGGGGAACAGCACGCTGAACGGCTGGGGAACGGTTGCCGGAGGCAACGAGAATGCCGCACTGGGAAGTTACGCCGCTATCGGCGGAGGGGCGTCGAACTCGGTGACCGACCTGACATCATGGGGGACGATTGCGGGGGGACGGGGAAACACCGCCTCGGCCGATCAGTCAACCGTCGGGGGGGGAGACGGCAATACGGCCGGAGGGACGTTCGCCGTAGTTGCCGGAGGATTGGGCAATACCGCCTCCGGGTCCGCATCCGCGGTCGGTGGAGGGGATGAAAATACCGCATCGGGAGCCGGAGCGACGGTCGGCGGCGGCACGCAGAACGAAGCCACGGCATCAGGGGCAACGGTGGCCGGAGGATACGGCAACAAGGTCGAGGGAGAGTACAGCACGATTGCGGGAGGGAGAGGACTGACGCTGAGTTCGACCGCCGACTTGAGCTTCGGATTCCTGGCAAACGACGGATCGAACGACATGACCATCACTGTCTCCAATGCCGCAGTCTTCGGCAATGCCGATATCTGGCTGGCCAACAACGACAATTACGCCTCGGAAATCCGTTTCTATGAAGCGCACAGTGGTACCGGAACGTTTCCCGGCGGCTCAGGCACGACAAACTATACCGCATTCAGCGCATCCCCGCAGACCACCGACATCCACTACAGCCTTCCGGCCTCCGTTCCCACCTTCCTTCCGGCGAACGACCGGGTGCTGACGATTACGGCCATCAACGGAATCGGCGTCACTCTCTCCTGGGTGGACAACACGACGCTCGCCTCGGACAGAAACCGGAAGGAGCACTTCGTTCGGCTCAGCGGCGAGGACATCCTGAACAGATTCGACGGCATCGAACTGGGGCGCTGGAACTACCGGGGAGAAGGCGTGCGCCACTACGGCATCATGGCGCAGGACTTCTATCAGGCTTTCGGCGGGGATGACGGCTACGGAGTAGTCGGAAGCGACACGACCGTGAACGTGCTGGACCTGCACGGCGTGGCCTTCCTTGCGATTCAGGGACTGGAGAAGAGGACTGATCGTACCGATGCCGAGGTCGAGCAACTCCGCACGGTTGTCGGAGACCTGCGCCGGAGCAACGGGGAGTTGCAGAGAGAGTTGCGGCGGAAAAGTCTGGAGATTGAGGAATTGCGGGCCGGACTTGAAGCGTTGCGTGCGGAGATTTCCGGCAGCCGGGTGGAGGAGTAGACTCCGACCGGAAGATCTTCCGGTCGGCAAGAGGGAGACCGTGCGGCTCCGGCGATGCCGGCCTCCTTCCACTTTTTTTTCTGTACCTCTTCCGAATCGTCGATGCGTGGCGGGACGTTGTTTCCTCATCTCCCGAAACCGGTATTCTTCTCTGTACCCGGTGTGTACCCTTCAGCCGTTTGTGTTTACAGGCGGAATTCCGGTACCTTCCTTTTCCGCAGTTCAATACAGCTTGAGAAATCAGAGTGATTGCCGTCATGAACGTTCGATTTTCCGCTTTTCTTCTCCTCCTGGTCTTTTCTCCTCTTGCGATGCTCCTTGCCGGCGGACCGAACCGGGCCGCTTCCGGGGTGCCGACGACCTGGGATATTGCCGGGAACGGTCCGGTTGTGCTTCATCTGGATCGGGGATCGCTCGGGCAGTTCGACAGTCTGACGGCCTACGGGATCGTCCTGCAGAGCATCATGGCCTGGGATACCATCGAAGGATCATTCCTGCAGAGCGAGATCGGCGGATTCCTTGATCACAACGTCACGTCGGCAATCGATCCTCTCCTCTCCGGCGGCGGGAGCAGAACCGACGGCATTGTTCCGGTTGTGTACGATGACGACGGCTCGATCACCGACGCGATGCTCGGTGCCGGGGCAAGCAACTCCGTGCTGGGATTTGCCGCAGGCGTTTCGTTCGACGGTCGCACCTACGTCGATGGAAGTGTGGTGATTAACGGAAAGGAAGCGAATCGGGGAGAGAGTCGGTATGTCAAGACGGTTACGCACGAACTGGGACATCTTTTCGGACTCAGTCACACGCAGCAGTCGTTGCTGGCCCTCCGCCCCCATCCCCTGATGTATCCCTCCAGCGGCACGTTCGCAGAGGATGACCGGAGAGCCATGATGCTCCTCTATCCCGACGGGGATGTTCCGGAGGACTTCGGGACGATTTCCGGCAGGATCGTCAACCCGGACGGGACGCCCCTGAGCGGGGTGAACGTCATCGCCGTCGATTCGGCGACCGGTGCGGTCTACTCGACTCTCAGCGACTACTATTCCGGCGGGCGGTTCACCGGACAACCGAAGAAGGAAGGGCTTTATCGGCTGGATGGATTGCCTCCCGGTACCTATTTCGTCGGGGTCGAGGGGATCAATGCCGAGTGGGACGGCGGATCGTCGATCGGCGGATACGATCCGCCGATCAGTGCCGGACTGATCCGGGACTGGTATAACGGTCCGGGCGAAGGGGGAGGGATGCTCCTGGACGACATCAATCAACGGACCGGTATCCGGGTCGTGGTCGGGGAGGAAATCGAGGGGACGGACATTGTGCGGAACGACACGACGGGGTTGTATGCCCTTGCAGGTTTTCAGGAGAACGGCACCAATACATACGGCGTCCCGCAGACCTATCAGGGTGTTCGGGCACAGTCGTTTGCCGCCCGGTTTGTCGCTCCCGAAAGTGGTGCCCCGGCTCTGGTCCGGTTCCGGGTCGGTTTCGGACCTTCGTTGCGGACCGACGGCGATGTTGTGGTGACGTTGTACCGGAACCGTCGGGCATCCGAGGGGGACCTGCCGGGAGATCCCGTCGGATCGGTCTCCGTTCCGCAGGAAATGATCTCCGCCTATCTGGAGAACGAGATCTGGCTCCACAACATATCGGGTGCAAGCTTTGCGAAGGGAGAAATCTTCCACGTTGCGATTTCGCTCGACGGTCCGGGACGGCTCGATCTGGAGTTCGATGATTCGGAGGAAGGGGAGGGGACAACCTATCTGCGGGGATCGGATTCCGTCTGGGTGCCGTTCCCCTGGGAGGGGAGTAACGGAGGGGTGCGCAGCGGAGCATTGAAACTTCACCTCCTCTACTCGAGCGTTCCTGGAGGGGGACGCCGGATTCTTGGCCATGTCAATCCCGATCCTCTGATCTTTGAACCGATCGAAGTGAACGGGGAGAGGCTCGATTCGCTCTACATTGCGAGCATCGGTACCGAGCCGTTGCAGGTGGATGCGGTGGAAATTACCGGTCCCGGCAGCAAGAGCTTCGCCCTTGTCGACTCTTCTCTCTTTCCGCTGACGGTCCCTCCGGGAACCGGACGGATGATCCCTGTGCGCTTTCTCCCGACTGCCGAAGGGGAGACACAGGCGGAGTTGCAGTTGAAAGGGAACGTGACCTTGAGCGCGTTACTGATGGGGAACGGATTGCCCTTAGCCGTCCAGTCTCTTGTGACCCTTGTCGATTTCGGACAGCAGCTTCTGAACGCGCCCCGGAGGATCGATACGGCTGTCCTG
>CAMLOB010000085.1 GCA_946481475.1 uncultured Chlorobiota bacterium
GATAGAACTTGAACGAAGGCTGGCCGAACAGGTAGAGGAAACGACCATCGCCGATGTTGTCGTAGGTCAGGTCGGCCTCGATAAATCCGTCGGCGGTCTGGATAAAACTTTTTTCCGTCGTGGTATAGCTTCCGGTCACATGCCGTGTCCGGAGTCCTCCCATCAACTCGACGCGGAAGAGATCTTCCACCGGCTTGTCGTAGACGGCACTCAGGACGTAGTTCGTCCCCGAGCCTTCATCGAACGTTCCGCATCCGACGGAGTAGACACCCTCCTGACTGGTAATGTCTCCCCCCACCTCTACTCCCATTCGCTGGTAGTTGTAGATCGGAGAGAGAGGATCATGGTGAGCACATCCCCCGCCGAAGAGGGAGAGGAAGACACCGCAAACAGTTGTGAGGAACGGTATTCCGTATCGTTGGATCATAGCGTATCCCTGACGTTCTTCCAGAGGGGAAGGGAATATAGTTGTTCTTTATCGGATAATGAACGGTCTGTCGGCGAATTTACAATCTCGGGTCCACCGGCTCACTTTCCATAGCCAAGACCCCGAATACGGCCTGGTGGACACGACGAAGCGATTCGTGCCGGACGAATGCTTCGAGTCCCTCCACACCGAGAGCAAACTCCCGGGAGGCGAGAGAACGCTTTTTTGCCAGTCCCCGGGAGCGGAGGCGTTCCAGATGTTCCGGCAGCGTGTATTCCGGACCGTAGATGATCCGCAGGTATTCCCGTCCCCGCACCTTCACCGCCGGCTGCACCGGGAACTTCTTCCCCTGTCTGATGAAATCGAGCGGTTTCACCACCATCCCTTCTCCTCCGGCAGCGGTACGTTCTTCCCACCACCTGATGCCCTCTTCCGCTTCACTCTGTTTTTCCAGATCGATCACACGATATGCGGTCGCAAAAAGAGGAGAATGTCCTTCTGCAAACTCCGCAATCCACTCCATGTGCCGGCGGTGATCCTTGTCGACGTGAACCGCCCCCTCGGTGGCCAGGATGTGGAAGGGGGCCAGCCGGAAATCATCGAGCGTTTCAACGGGCCAGCAGTACTGCCGGTAGGCACCGATATAGCGCTGGATGTTCTCCTCTCTTCCATGCCAGGTCTTCCAGACCTCTTCCATCTCCACCCCCCGATCCTTCCCTTTCTTCAACATTCCGACGGCTGCCGCCAGACTGTGCCGGGCGGCCGACCCGACCGCCGCATACTGGTCGCGGAGCAACTCCTGCGCCTTGGCCGACCAGGGCATCAACTCGCAATCGAGACAGACCCAGTCGGTCTTGAACGTTTCCCAGAAACCGGTCCCCGTCAATGCGGCATCCAGCCGGTCGAGCAGAGCGGTTTCAATCGCGTGGTCGTTGAAGAACCGTCGTCCGGTACGGGTGTAGACGATTCCCCGCTCCGTCCCCGAAACGCCGAATCGTCTCCGCGCAACATCGCCGTCGCGACAGAGGAGGACAACGGCGCGCGATCCCATGTGCTTCTCTTCGCAGACAACGTTCAGGACTCCTTCTTCGCGGTAGTAATCGAAGGCCTCTTCCGGTCGCTCCAGGTAGTCCGGATGTTTGCTTGTCGCCACCGGCGACATTGTCGGCGGAAGATAGATCAACCAGCGGGGATCGACCGCAAACCGGCTCATCACCTCAAGCGCAGCGGCGGCGTTCTCCGCCCGGATCGTAATCGCTCCCATCAGCGACGTGGTCACGATCCGCTTGCCGATCACATCCTCGATGTCGAGCAGATGATCATCTTCCGTCTTCCGGTCAGACTGATCGGAAGAGAGAATCGGTCGGATCGGCTCGCTGTAGATCTCCTTCGCCTGAACCGAAACGAGTTCCAGTTCGGGATAGCGCAGTGCGGTCAGGCTGCCGCCGAAGACACAGCCGGTGTCGATATTGATCGTGCCGTTCAGCCACTCCGCCGTCGGCACGGGCGTGTGACCGTAGACGACGCGTGCATCCCCTTTGTAATCGCGCGCCCAGTTGTAGCGAACCGGCAGACCGAACTCGTCGGTCTCGCCGGTCGTCTCGCCGAACAGAGCGAACTCCCGCACCTTCCCCGACGCCCGTCCGGCCATCTCCTCCTTCATACCGGCGTGGGCCACAACCAGGTTGCCGCCGTCAAGTTCGTAGTGACTGATCAGACCTTCAAGGAAGTCAATCATCAACGGGACGCTTTGCCGCCGATCCTCTTCGGACAGATTCTCCAGTTCGGCCACCGTCCGCTCCAGTCCGTGCTTCAGTTGCACGTTCCGCCCGTGGAGCTTCTTCAGAAACTTCATATCGTGATTGCCGGGGACGCAGATGCCGGTTCCGGCCAGCACCATATTCCGCACCAGGAAGAGCGTTTCCAGCGAATGAGGTCCGCGGTCGACCAGATCGCCGACGAAGAGGCCCACCCGTCCTTCCGGGTGGGAATAGACCCGGTTGCAGACCGGATTGAGGATTGTCTCGTCGGCACTCTCCGCATATTCGTAGCCGAGCTTCTGCAGCAACTCTTCCAGTTCCCGGCGACACCCGTGAAGATCGCCGATGATGTCGAACGGTCCCCGCTCCTCCCGCCGGTCGGTCCAGAGTTTCTGCCGTTCGATCCGGACGGACTCCACCTCTTCGGGAGAGCGGAGCGTGTGTACAAAACGGATCCCCTCACGCTTGATCTCCCTCATCGAACGCCGCAGCGCACGCTGCTGATTGCGGAGGACGTGCGGACCGAATTCACGGTCGGTGCGACGTTCATTCCGCTCCTGACAGATCTTCTCCGGAATATCCAGCACGACGGTAACCGGCAGACAGTGATACTCCCGGGCCAGCGCGATCAGGGGCTTGCGTCCCTCCGACTGCACGTTCGTGGCGTCGACCACCGTCAGCTTCCGCCGCTTCAGTCGCTTTGCGACGATGTAGTGGAGAAGTTCGAAGGCATCGTTCGTCGCCGCAAGATTGTTTTCGTCGTCGGACACCATCGCACGGCAGGCATCCGAGGAGATCACCTCCGTCTCCAGAAAATGCCGACGAGCAAAGGTCGATTTTCCCGAACCGGAGGTTCCGATCAGGATAACGAGTGAGAATTCCGGGATGGTTATGTGCATCTGGTAAAGACTCCCATTTGTGACGGTCCTCCGATCTCTTCTTCAACCGGGCCAAGCGGATGAAACGTGACATCGTAGCCGTACTGTTCGGCAATCGTTGTTCCCCACGCCGTGAACTCGGCTCTGGTCCACTCGAAGCGGTGATCGTGGTGACGGAATGTTCCGGCCGGAAGGGAGGGCCACATCACGTTATACTCGCCGTTCGGCGTCGTGACGATCACACGTCCCGGACGGGCACAGCCGAAGAGGGCACGCTCGAAGGCTCCGAGCCGTTCCGGTTCCAGATGTTCGATCACCTCAACGACGGCGGCGGCATCGTATCCCTCAAGACGCCGGTCCCGGTAGGTGAGCGATCCCTGAAGAAGAGAGATCCGGTTTCGCTGCCGCTCCGGAAGCCTGCTCAATTTCTTCTCGGCCACGTCCAGTCCGTGCAGCGAGAGATCAAGTCCGGTGATCCGCTCGAACTGTTTTTCGGCGGCAAGCAACCTCAGCAGTTTTCCCTCGCCGCAGCCGAGATCGAGAACAGAGGTTGCTCCGGATTCCAGAAGAAGATCCCGAACGGTCTCCAGCCGGAGCTGGTGCAACCCGATCTTCTCCTCCGCTGCCTCCTCCTGCGCGTTATGCCGGTCGTCCGCCTCATCCGGATCCACAGTCTCCTCGGAGAGCTGTTCGAGCAGCGATCGGGTCAGAGAACGCCGGTTGAGGAGATAGCGGTTGACGATGAAGTCACGTTTCGGATGGTCCCGAAGCCACCCTTCTCCCTGACGCAGCAGCTTTTCGACTTCATCAACACCGATATAGTAATGTTTGCTGTTGTCGAGAACCGGGATCAGGAGATAGAGATGGCCGAGCAGATCGGAGAGCCGGATCGTCTGTCGCAACGTGGCGCGGAAGTACCGACTCCCGCCCCACTCGGGAAACCGTTCGTCCAGCGGCAGTCGCTCGGCCTCGACTTCGTAGCCGAGAGGCTCGAAGAGTTCGCGCAGAAGTTCCTCTCCTCCGCGGCACGGCAGGACCGGAAGATGTGCCTCAAGCGGAATCGGCGTCGCCGCAAGTTCCGGCCGATCCTTCGACGTCCCGTTCATCGCCGTCCCGAACAGCTTCGAGAGGGCGACGCTCATGAACGATGATGCCGCATACGGTCGGTCGTTGACATACTGCCGCAGCGCAAAAGCGCCTCCTCCCTTGCCCCGGTCTTTTCTGACCAGACCGATCGGATCGACCTCAAGCAGAAGGGCGGCGGTACAGCGCTCTTCGGAAGCCTCGGGATAGAAGACATGCGCCTTCCCGGACGTCAGGTCGAACGTCTGCAAGCGGTCCGGATGTTTGTGAAGAAGATAGCCGAGGTCGGTGGCCGGCCGGTGCGTCGTGGTGATGGTCAGGAGCATGAACTTGATTGAATGATCAGGGTTGACTTCCGTTATACTCTGTTGAGTGAAGGTTGATTGCACTCTATGTAATGCTGTTCGCCGGTCGGCAATTTACTCTATTCGATACGAATGCGGGAATGAGATCGCAGTGTGAGGCCTACGAAATCACAGCGAACCTCTACTTCCCCCGATCCGGAACCCGCACGATCACCGTCTCCTCTCCCCCCTTCAGTTCCAGCAGATAACCGCCGGAGCGGATCGCCTCTTCAAGCTCGAACTCTTCCCTCCCCTCCCCCCGCATCCGTTCCTGCGACGGGAGAAGCGTCGTCACGAAGATACCGTCCGGATCGTACAGGTCGATCGTCAGCAGATCATCTCTCAGAAGTCGGTATTCCACCACCAGCCGGTTGCCCGGAGCCTCCGGGAAGGTGATCCTGACATCCGCGACAAATCCCCGATAGACCTCTCCGGCAACGGCTGCCGGGATCTGCTCCGGAACGGACTCCGCAGTTTCTTTCCGAGCTTCCGTCACGTCCTCGCGGGCCTTTCCCTTGTCGGTCGATGCGATGGAAGGAGATCCGGTCGCAGATCCGTCGGCACGGTAGCGGGCAAGGAACAGACTTCCGAGACGATCCCGCGTTCCGGCAATCACGATGTTTCCGTCCGGCTGAATCAGAACGTCGTATGCCCTGTGCTCGTGATCCCTCTCGTTGTGTCGTCTGACCTTCGGTCCCTCGATCACCTTCCCTCCATCTCCGAAGCTCTCGTCCGGACTGCCGTCGGCATTGTAGCGGAGCAGGGCAAGATCCGTGTTGTCGACGCTCATCGTATAACCGGCGACGACGATCCGGCCATCCTTCTGAAGGGCCAGGGCGTTGGCCGCATCGTAGGCGTTGGTGGCCGGTCCCCTCTTCCAGTTGTAGGTAATGTTCGTGTTGCCGAAATCGGTTGTGACGATCCCTTCGGAACCGAAGGTGCGGTCCGGACTCCCGTTGCTATTGCAGCGGAACAACAGAATATCGTCGTCGAAACCGTTGAACATCCGTCCGGCGGCAAGGATCTTGCCGTCCGGTTGCAAGGCAATGGCATTGAGCGATTGATCGCGGATCATGGACGGGCGGACAATTCCGCCGGAACCGAACGCCGGATCGAGCCTGCCGTTGGTGGTATAGCGGAGGATCAGAGGATCGGTGTAGCCGAACTCCGTCTCCGTGGAACCGGCTACAAGAATTTTGCCGTCCTTCTGAAGGAGGAAGTCGTATCCGACATCGTTCGAGCCGCCGACATCGGTCAGGACCAGACCGTCGGCACCGAACGTGGAATCGAGCATTCCGTTCGGACGGTAACGGAGCAGACCGATGTCGTAGTTGTTTTCCTCTTTGTACGATCTCCAGAGCAGGAGGATCTTGCCGTCGTTCTGCAGGGCGATGTCGTAGACCTCGTTGGAGATGTTCCCGATGTCGGTCGTCACCATACCGTTCAGACCGAACGTCTCATCCGGCTTTCCGTCCGGACGATACTTGAGGATCGCAATATCCTGTCGTTCCGGAAAGGCAGTGTAGGGGACCGGGACGATCCCGGCGGTGAGAATGCTTCCGTCGTCCGGCACGGTCATCGCCCGTACCGTTCCGACCCGGTCCAGATAGCTGTTGTCCAGCACGGTCTCCCCTCCCGTGCCGAACGTCGTGTCGAGCGATCCATCCTTCAGAAATCGCCGCAAAGGGAAGACGAAGGTATTGGCAAACCGGTGGTCCTGACCGACGGCGATGATCTTCTCCCCCTGCATCCGAATCAGGAAGGTCTCACGTTCGGGGATGGTACGGTCGGGATGCCGGTAGAGCGGCGCCGTCACGCCGCCGTCGCCGAACGTGCCGTCAAGTTCACCCGGCTGGGCCGGGACCGGAGCCGGATCGACGGCAAGAAGAACCGTGAAGAGTATCAGGCCGGGGAGCCGCGTACGGATATGGTGATTCATTCTTCCACCCCTCCCCCCTGTTCTTCTCCCCCATGCCGGCGCGAGAGATAGAGGATCGGCGTGTAGACTTCACCTCCATCCATCGGACTGTGAATCAGCTCCGTTCCGACCACAAGAAGTTCTCCGTTCTCCAGCAGAGCAAGACCGGACGGCACCGTACAGTCGGTCCGGTGAAGGATCATGCCGTCGGAACCGAAGGCTTCATCCGGGGTACCGTCCGGGTTGTAGCGGAGGAGCAGACCCCGCGAGACCGATTCCACCCGGCTGTGGCGCATGTACCCGGCGACGACCAGCCTGCCGTCCTTCTGCACCAGAATCGCATCGGCCCGTTCCTCCCGATCCCCTACGTCTGCGACGACTTTTCCCTCCGTACCGAAGGTCGGATCGAGGCGACCGTCGGGAGTGTAGCGGACAAGAACGATCTCCCCGTCCGGAACCTCCAGCCGGAAATCCATCCGGTCTCCTTCGGAGGCGGCGTACTCGGTGTAGGATGAACCGGCGGCAACGATCTTTCCATCTTCCTGCAGGGCTATCGCGAATGCACTCGACCCGAAGCGTCCCACTCTCGTCATCACTCTTCCTTTATCGCCGAAGGTTTTGTCGAGCGTCCCGTCGGAATTATAGCGGCAGAGGCTCAGGCTGAAGTCCCGTCCGTCGTCGCCGAATTCCGTCGCTCCGGCCAGGATGATCTTTCCGTCGGGTTGGACGATCCCCGCATTCATTCCGGCGGCCTTGTTCATATAAGAGTTGAAGACGTCGGCCATCACCTTCCCCTCCACGCCGAACGTCGGATCGGGACTTCCGTCCGGTCTGAACTTTGCAAGGGCATACCCCGAACGCTTCTCGAACGCTCCCCCTCCCCCGGCAAGGATCATCCCCTCTTCATCGATATGGAGCAGACTTGTCGTGAAGAACCTGGCGTTCATCTTCTTCACGACTCTGCCGTTCGCACCGAACGTACTGTCGAGTCGGCCGTCGGGGAGGTAGCGGACGAGGGCGAGATCTCCGGTGAAGTTTGTGTACTCTCCGGCAACGACGATCTTTCCATCCTTCTGCACGGCGACCCGTCGGGCAACGGAGCGGTTTGCGCCCCGGTCATTTCGCCGGTCCGGGGTACCGACGGCGGTCTTCACACAACCGCCGGAACCGAAATCCGGATCGGGCGTTCCGTCGGGAAGGTAGCGGGCAACACCGAAGAAGGCGTTGTGGGGTCCGTCCGGCCTGTAGTCGTTCGCCCCGCCGACTGCGATGATCTTCCCATCTTTCTGCACAGCACAGGCATAGCCGGTCGAGTAGGCGGTGCCGATGTTCGTCCGGACGATTCCCCGGTCGCCGAACGTCGTGTCGGGGGTTCCGGGTGTTCCGTAGGGGAGGGAGGGAGTCTGGTAGAGTTCACGGATATTCGGTGTGGGAAGGAGAGGATCGTGTGGGGAAGGAGATGCTTCGGCTCCGGTTGTCCGGAGATCGTACCGGGCGATCAGCACACGGTTGTTCTCGCGGCTGTCGAAGTTTGCGTCGAGCGATTTTGTGCCGGTGACCGCAAGCGTTCCGTCCCGGAGCAGTCCGATCGAGGAGATGATACCGTATCCCCCCTTCACCTTTCCTCCGGAACCGAATGTCGGATCAGGGCTTCCATCGGAGTTGTAGCGGAGCAGCACCATGTTCCGGACGCGACCGCTCAGCGGCTCGGAACTCCACCCGGCCAGGAGAATTTTTCCGTCATCCTGAATCGCCACCGATGTCGGATAATCCCGCGTCGTGTCGATATCGGTCAGAACCTCTCCCTCATCACCGAACGTCCGGTCCGGACTCCCGTCGCTGTCGTAGCGGAGCAGAACGAACTCCGCCCCCGGATTTGCCAGCAGACTTTCCCCGGCGGCCACAACAATCTTCCCGTCCCTCTGAATGGCAACCGCCGTCCCCCCCGCCCCGTGTCGTCCCGCCCGGGCGGTTTTCACAACGCCGTCGGTACCGAACGTGCGATCCGGTTCCCCGTCGGCCGTGTAGCGGATCACGATCACCTCGGAATCATATCCGAGATCGCCGGTGAAGGCTTCTCCGACAAGAATGATCTTCCCGTCATCCCCCACCGCCACGCCCCGGACAAGCGTTTTGTAGAACGGGCTCTCGGTGACGGCTATGCCTCCCGATCCGAACGTCTCGTCAAGTCTTCCGTCGGGAAAGCAGCGTATCGCCGCCGCATCGATCACATGCCGTTTGTAGGCTCCCCCTCCTTCAACGACATGTGAGGCCCCTCCGGCCACAACGATCTTCCCCTCCGGCCCCGTGATCGCGACACCGGCGGAGAAGGAGGGATCGGGCACACGCACCGTGATCTTCCCCTTCTCCCCGAACGTCCGGTCCGGCAGACCGTGGACATCGTATCGCGTGATGACGACCTCGGCATCCGAAGGGGATTCCTCCCACGAACGGGAGGCCATCCGGACATCGAGGAACGTACCGTCCGGCTGGAGGGTGCCGGGACCGTGGTCTCTGTCGTAGGTGATGATGCCGCGCAGACCGTAGGTGGGGTCGAGCGTCGGGGGTTGGGCCGGCAGATCCGCCGAACTCAGAAGAAGAGCCGATAGGAAAGTACCTGCAATAAGTCTCTGAACGTTGTGCATCCTCATTTCTGAAGTTAGTCGGCGTCGGGAATATGGTCGTCGGTTGAACGACCGTCGGCGGGACGAACAACCCGGGGCGGGGTTTCAGTGTGGATGATCATTTCCCGATCATCCGTTTCGGAAACATAACGGAGGATATTCATCCGGCAGTTGTTATCCTCCACGTCACATTCATCACGTTCACCCGGACCGATCAGTTGCTCAATCAATTCCGGATCCCGTTCCGCCGGATCGTGGAGAATATCCGAGAAGAGCGTGACATCGGAAAACCGGAGCGTACAAATCTCTCCGGAATCATTTTCCGTAAGGAAACGAGCGGTTCTCTGCAAGGGATTGTATTCGATCCCCCTGACAAAGGTAATTCCGCCTTTCGTTACACGTGCTTCAAGGCTTCCCTTCATATCTTCGGGCTTTTGTGGCCGGATTGAGGATAGAACAATGCCTCTCCCCCGGGCCTTCAGAACGAATTTTTTATCGACGGAATATATACCGAGGAACAGAGAACCGTTATGCATCGCAATCTTCAACCGAATCCGGCGCTGCGCAATATCGCGATCATCGCCCACGTAGACCACGGCAAGACGACTCTTGTCGACCACATGTTCCGGCAGAGCGGCGTCTTTCACGAACATCAGGACGTGAGCGACCGGGTGATGGACAGCATGGACCTGGAGCGGGAGCGGGGGATCACCATCTCCGCAAAGAACTGCTCGGTCCGCTTCAACGACATCAAGATCAACATCCTCGACACGCCGGGTCACGCCGATTTCGGCGGCGAGGTGGAGCGGGCGCTGGCGATGGTCGACGGGGCGATCCTGCTGGTCGACTCCAGCGAAGGCCCGCTGCCGCAGACCCGTTTCGTTCTGAAGAAAGCGCTTGAAGGGGGGAAGGCGATGATCGTGGTGGTCAACAAGATCGACCGTCCCGACGCCCGTCCGGACGAGGTACTGAACGAGATCTACGATCTCTTCATCGACCTTGACGCCAACGACGACCAGATCGACTTCCCGGTCCTCTACGCCGTCGGTCGCGACGGGATCGCGAAGCGGTCGCTGGAGGAAGAGTCGAACAGTCTGGCCCCGCTGCTGGAGACGATTGTGGAGCATGTGCCGCCGCCGCACTACGATCCGAACGAGCCGTTCCAGCTTCTGGTGGCCGACCTGGACTACAACGACTATCTCGGTCGCCTTGCCGTCGGAAAGGTGGCGAACGGTCGGGTGAAGGGGAATGAAAACCTCGTCTGCATCAACGACGAAGGGAAGGCTCTTCCGCTCCGCGTCTCGAAGCTGCAGGCCTATGAAGGAGTGGAAGTCAAGGAAGCCCCGGAGGTCGGACCCGGCGACATCGCGATCCTGGCCGGCATCGAGGACGTCCACATCGGCGACACCATCTGCAATGCCGACGCACCGAAAGCCCTCCCCCGTATCACCGTCGACGAGCCGACTATTGCGATGCGGTTCGGACTGAACACCTCGCCGCTGGCCGGACAGGAAGGGGAGATCGTGCAGGCGAAAAAGGTCTACGACCGACTGGTCCGCGAAACGCTCCGGAACGTTGCGCTGCAGGTGGAACCGACCGAGGAGGACACGAGCTTTGTGGTGAAGGGACGGGGAGAATTCCAGATGGCGATCCTGATCGAGACGATGCGCCGCGAAGGGTTCGAGATGAGCGTCGGGCGACCGGAGGTAATCAACAAGCGGGTGGACGGACAGCTCTGCGAGCCGATCGAGCATCTCTTCATCGACTGCGGCGAGGAGTTCGTCGGCATCGTGCAGGAGCTCGTCGCGATCGACGGGGTG